>DASSRG010000024.1:0-2084 GCA_035701885.1 Candidatus Limnocylindrales bacterium | reverse complement strand
CTGCGCAACCTCGCCCGCCGCGGGGACCGGTTCATCCCGTTCGACACCCCGTGCGACGGCGACTGGGAGCAGGCCGTCCGGCTGGCCGCCGAACGCGCGGGCTGGCAGGAGCCGCTGCCGGATGGTCACGGCCGCGGCATCGCGGTCGGCATCAAGTCCGGCCCGACGACGGGCCTCAGCTACTCGATCGTGCGGTTGCTCGCGGACGGGTCGGTCGTCGTGTACGCCGGCACCTCTGACATGGGCCAGGGCGCCCGGACGGTGCTCGCCCAGGTGGCCGCCCAGGAGCTGGGTGCGCCGCTCGAGTGGGTGACGGTGGTGATGGGGGACACCGCGATCGTGCCGTACGACCAGCAGACGTCGGCGTCGCGGTCGACCGTGCTGATGGGCAACGCCGTGCTCTCGGCGTGCCGTGACATCCAGCGCCAGCTGGGCGCGATGGCGTCCCGCCTCCACGGTGTCGACGCGGACGACGTCACGGTGGCCGAAGGTGTCGTCCACCTGCCCGGCGGCCGCGAGCTCACCCCGCTCGAGGTCCTGAAGGCCGGTCTCGGACGCCTCGGTGGCGAGCTCACCGGCGTCGGCGAGTCCCGCAAGGAGGCGGAACCGGACCACCCGCTCGGCGGCGCGCCGGCGTTCTTCGAGTTCAACTGCACGGTCATCGAGGCGCACGTCGACGAGGAGACCGGCGACATCACGATCGACCGCCACGTGACGGTCAGCGACGTCGGCAAGGCGATCAACCCGCTCCAGGTCCGGATGCAGGACGAGGGCGCGGCGATCATGGGCCTCGGCCACACGCTCATGGAGCAGTACCTGTTCGACGGCGAGGGCCGGATCCGCAACCTCGGCGCGATCGACTACCGGATCCCGACCAGCATGGACCTGCCGGCGGTGCTCGAGAGCGCGGCGATCGAGAACGAGGACGGGCCTGGCCCGTACGGCGCGAAGGGCATGAGCGAAGGGGCGCTGCTGTGCGTCGCGCCTGCCGTGGCCGCCGCGGTCCGGGACGCGACCGGCGCAGTGATCCGCGAGCTGCCGCTGAGCCCCGAGCGGGTGTGGCACGCGCTCCAGGCGCGGGGGAGCGGCGACCCGGCATGACCTGGATCCACGCGTGCACGGACCGGCCGGACCTGCCGCCGGACGAGGTCGTGCTCCTGCTCGGCGGCAAGGGCGCAAACCTCGTGACGATGGGCGTCGACCTCGGCCTGCCTGTGCCGCCGGCGTTCACGATCACGACCCAGGCGTGCCGCGCCTTCCTCGCCGACGGCTGGCCAGACGCGCTGGACGAGGAGCTGCGGTCGCAGATGACCCGCCTCGAGGCGGCCGTCGGGCGGCGGTTCGGCGACGCGACCGACCCGCTGCTTGTCTCCGTGCGGTCGGGGGCGCCGCGCTCGATGCCCGGGATGATGGACACGATCCTCAACCTCGGGCTCAACGACGCGACCGAGGTCGGCCTGGCCGCCGCGTCCGGTGACGCCGCCTTCGCGCGTGACTGCCACTCGCGCTTCCGGGCCACGTATCGCGAGGTCGTCGGCGTGGAGGCGCCGGCCGACCCCTGGCAGCAGCTCCGCGGCGCGATCGAGGCGGTGTTCCGCTCCTGGACGAGCGAGCGGGCCGTCACCTACCGGCGGGTCGAGGGCATCCCGGACGACCTCGGCACCGGGGTCACCGTCCAGGCGATGGTGTTCGGCAACCTGGGCGACGACTCCGGGACGGGCGTGCTGTTCACGCGCAACCCGGCGACCGGCGAGGACGAGCTGTACGGCGACGTGCTGTTCGGGGCGCAGGGCGAGGACGTCGTGGCCGGCACGCACACGACCGAGGCGATCGCCGTGCTCGACACGCGCCTGCCGGCGGTCGGCGCGGAGCTTCGTCGCGACGCCGCGATCCTCGAGCGCCACTACCGCGACTGCTGCGACATCGAGTTCACGATCGAGCGTGGCCGCCTGTGGCTCCTCCAGGTCCGGGTGGGGAAGCGGACGCCCCAGGCGGCGCTGCGGATGGCCGTCGACATGGCAGCGGACCCGTCGTTCCCGCTCACCCGGGACGAGGCGGTCCGCCGCGTCGCCCCGGTCCTCGCC
>DASSRG010000023.1:0-9628 GCA_035701885.1 Candidatus Limnocylindrales bacterium | reverse complement strand
AAGTACCCACGGATCTGCTTCGTGCTGCCGCCCACGGAGCCGGTGAGGTGGAACATCGCCCAGCCCACCATCTTCCCCTCGTCGTCCACGATCGCGACCGGGAACTCGTTGTGGTCGGTGCCCACGAGGTCCGCCAGGTCGCTGAACAACGTGGCGTGCGCACCGGCGTTGAGCGGGCCGATGTCGTCGTCCAGCTTGACGAGCGTCGACTTGCCCTTGTCGTTGATCAGGTCGCGGACCGTGTTCGAGTCCCCGTTGCACCCGCCGTTGCCGTTCCCGGGACCGCCGTTACCGGTGCCATTGGCCGTGCAGAACACGGTCCAGTTGAACTGTGCGGCGTTCTGGGGCACATCCTCGTTGCCGTTGCCCGGCTCGTCGAACGACATCTCCGCGCCCGCTCCAACCGCGTGGGGGAACGCCTTCTTGTTGAAGATGATCGGCATGGCCCCGAGCGCGGCGTTCGGCATCCCGCCGATCGCGGTCGCCGTGGTCGAGACCGGCCAGCTCGTGAACCCGAGGATCCCGCTGAAGAAGTTGCGATGGGGCTTGGTCATTGAGGCCGTCACGTTCAGCGCGCCGTTGACCATGGCCGTGGAGACGTCGATCGTCACCCCGTCCACGCCCGCGGTGTAGCCGTTGGCGGCGGCCGCGGCCGTTGCCGCGGGCCCGGCCGAACTTTCGCTTCCGGTGTTGACGTAGGCGTAGGCGCCCGCGAGCGCCGCCGCGTCGACGACGTTCTGCTGTTCGCGTCGCTGGACGAACGTCATCCCGCCGTCGATCACGAGACCGGTCATCGCGATGATCGCGACCAGGCAGATGGCAAAGATGGCGAGCATCTGGCCGTCTTCGCCACGGCCCGGGCGTCGATTGTTCATGCCGAGCTCCTTCACGGGATCTGGATGTGCGATGCGGAGGACAGGGAGCTGGGCAGGAATCCGCCCAGGAACGGGGTGACGGCGGAGAACGGCACGCTCACCGTGACACGGACGTACTGCTGACTCGGACAGGAGCCGTCCCCGTTGAGAGCGGTGACGGCGGCGTCGTTCACCGTCGTGCAGGCGTAGGTCACCGTGGAGCCGGGGCCGCCGAATCCCGGGACGAGGCGCTGCTGCGTCCCGGCGACGCCGGCTGTCTCTGCCGAACTGCCCATGGCGCAGCCCGGCGTGGCATTGCACTGGTGGACGCTCGTGACGCGAGCGAGCTCGCGTGCCGCCTGGCTCACGCCGTTGTAGATGTAGATGCCGCGACCGAGGTCGAGGACCGCCATCAGGATCCACAGGAACGGGATCAGGACCAGCGAGAACTCCACCAGCGCCTGGCCGCGATCGCGACGCTTCGTGCGGTCCATCACTTCACCCACACTTCGACTGCGCCGGTGGTGTTCGTGCCCGCGGCATTGGCGACGCGGAGGGTGACGTAGTACTTGCCCTTCGCCAGATACGTGTGCGGTGTCGGGTCCTTGACCATCGACGTCGACCCGTCGCCCCAGTCCCAGAACCAGCTCGTGATCGCGCAGGCGGGCGAGGTCGTCGTGTCCACGACGCTCAGGGTCACGGGAGCCTGACCGCTCTTCGGCGACGTGGAGTACGTGAACCCTGCGCTGGGGATCGTGCACGCCACCGTCGTAGTGGTCGTCGTGGACGCCGTGGTCGTCGCCGTCGAGTTGGTCGTCGTCGTGGTGGTCGTGGTCGTCGTCGTGGTGGTGGTGATGGGCGGCGCCGTCTCGGGCGCGGGAAGCGTCTCGCGCTGGACGGTCGAGGCTCGCGTGAACGCGACGTTCGTGCCGCCGAAGAACGGGCTGAGGACTGGCGTCAGCAGCTGGAACCGACCTGTCAGGGTGACCGTGACGCGGTTGCCCATGCCCGTCGGGCACCCCGAGGGACTGCAGCTCACCGCGATGTCAGCCGGATTGACCGTGATCCCGCTGCCCTTCAGCTCGAGCTGGATCCGGCACAGGATGAGGTTGCTCGCGCCGTCAGCCGGGCAGGGCGCGGTCGGGTCGAAGTCGGTCGGCGTCTTCGACGCCTGGAACGCTCCTTCCTTCGCTGCGTTCGAGACGGACAGTTGCGCGGCCGCGAGGCGCCCGAGGTCGAGCGTCGTCGCGAAGAACAGCATGAACACGGGGAGCAGGAGCGCGAACTCGACCACGCTCTGACCGCGCGAGCGACCGGCGACGTGCCGGCGCAGGCGGTCGAGCGGGCCAGTCTTCGGAGACTTCGTACGGACCACGGCGCGAACCAGGAGTGCGGGTTCTGACGCCGCGATCCTCGGCGGGCGACCTTACGCAGCCGCTTGAAATGGTGCGCGGACGCGTAGCCCATGAGTACCGAGCGAGCCGAGCCATCAGTACGGTCATCGGCGTCTTCGCCACGCGAAGGCGATCGTCGCTCGTGGGGCGACGTGAACTGCCTCGTCGGCGGACACGCGTTTGGCATGACCCGCGGCACTGCAAGGCTGGCCGCAAAGTACTGGTACTAGGGTTCACCGCCGCGGGGCGACCGCCACGATCGTTCCCGCGGCTCGTGTACGGGGAACGTCACAAATGGATATCCCTGCCTTCTTGCGGGCGGCGCGACGTCGCCATGCGTCACGGACGCGTGGCCAGAGCGTCGTCGAGTTCGCCCTGATCCTTCCGGTCCTGCTGCTGATGCTCCTCATCACGCTGGACTTCGGCAGGCTGTTCATGAGTTACGTGACGCTGAACAACGTCACCCGCGTTGCCGCGAACATCGGCGCCCTGGATCCGGGCTCGTTCACTGGCGGCACGCCCAACACGACGACCTACGACGCCGTCGTCGGGCGCGAGAGCGTCGGCCTGAACTGCGACCTCAAGGCGGCCGGCGGGCACAACCCGCCTATCCCCACGTATCCGGATGGTGTGGCGCTCGGCAAGACGAGCGTCGTGGCGATGAGTTGCGACTTCAGGCTGCTAACTCCGTTCATCACCTCCTTCTTCGGCGCCACCATCCCCGTCAGCGCAGAGGCGCGGTTCCCGATCCGGACCGGGGCGATTGCGAGCATCGGCGGCAGCACGACCGTGCCCCCTCCCGGTGGTGCGAGCGCGGACTTCAACTTCACTGGTGTGTCGGGAGGCAGCGTCAACGGATCCGGCAACGTCGAGGGCACAAACCCTCTGACCGTCAACGTGCTTGATGGCTCGGTGAACGCGCAGACCTGGGAGTGGACATGGGGCGACGGCTCCCTGCAGACCGACGAGGACTTCACCTCCGCGCCGCTGCCGCACACATACAACAGCCCCGGGACGTACACAGTCACGCTCGTCGTGACGAACCCAGCGGGTTCGTCGTCGAGGACGAGGACGGTGACCGTCACGGCACCGCCAACCGCACCGCCCGTGGCTGGGTTCTATGGGACTCCGCAGGGTACCGCGCCACAGGTCGCTGGGGGCGGCAGCGGCGGCCTGCCGATCAGCGGCATCCGAAACACGCGAGTCGACTTTACGAACCAGTCGTCCGGCGCTAACGCTTACTCGTGGGATTTTGGTGACGGCACGACGCCCTCGACACAGACGAGCCCGCAGCACCAGTACTCATTCCTTGGCGTCTACCCGGTGACCCTCTCGATCACCGATCCCGCCGGGGGAGGCATCTTCACGCGAAACAACTACGTCACGATCGGGTGTCTTGGTCCTGTGTACTCCGGCACGTCTACGGGAGACGCATCCGGCGCGTGGACGTCGGCCGGGTTTACCGGAAAGCTCGAGTACAGAGAGCAGGGACGACCGAACGCCAGCAACAAGGCACCCTCGCCGTCTCGCACGATCGTGTCCCAAGAGGGTGTCCAGGGTGGGCAGCTGTATGCGCCCACCAAGAACGGAAGCAACCCGTGGGGGTGCAACTACGACGTCACTGTGGTGTACCAGTGAGCCTGCCCCTCCGCGCTCGTGAGGGTGGACAGTCCCTCGTCGAGTTCGCGCTCGTCTTTCCGCTGTTCATGCTGCTGATCTTCGGCATCTTCGATGCGGGCCGGCTCATCTACACGTACAACACAGTGTCGAACGCCGCCCGTGACGGCGCCCGCGTCGCGATCGTGAACCAATCCACATCGGGGACCGATACATGCGACACCACGTCGGCCACGGCATGGTCTGTGGGGTGCGCGCTCCAGTCCGCGATCGGGCTCGGGCTGCAGCCCGCTGATGTCGTCGTTCAGTACCGCGATCCAACTGATACCGGCCCGTGCGCCGCACCACTCATCGGCTGCATCGCCTCGGTCGAGGTGACCGGAACATACCGGGCTCTCACGCCGGTCATCGGCCAGATCATCGGCGACGTCGCGCTCACATCCACGACCAAGATGGCGATCGAGCGGGTCTGCACGAACCCGACCACGCCGCCCATTCCGCACTGCTGATGGAGGGGACCAGGATGTCCATGCGACCAGGGAGGCGCCGCGAGGGCGGCCAGATCCTCGTCATCTTCGTCGGGGGCCTGATCGCCCTCATCCTCGGGGTGGCAGTCGTCGTCGACGGGGGCAATGCGATGGCGCAGCAGCGCGACACGCAGAACGCCGCCGATTCCGCGTCCGAAGCGGGTGCCACCGTGATCCTGCAGTACCTCATGGGCGGCAGCTCGTCCACAGGCGTCGTTGGGAGCTGTCCCACCGGAACCGCGAACGCCTGGGACCTGGAGGTCTGCCGCGCGGTCTATGGCAATGCCGCTGCCAACGCGATCACGGTGGATACGGCTAGCTACACCGACTACAAGGGCGATGTCATCGGCGTGGTGGGGAGCGGGACCTTCCCGACCGGCGCTCAGGGTGTCCAAGTGGTCGGCGCGAAGGACTTCGACACGTACTTCGCGCGGGTTGCCGGTATCAACAAGTTCACCGCGAAGACACAGGCCACCGCCGTGACCGGCACGATCACGACGCTCTGCCAGCCCGGCATCCCATGCGGCCTGTTCCCGCTGACCGTTCCGTACGTCACGTCCAACTGCGACAACACCGGAACGCTCACGCCGGGGGTCGGTCCGTGGCCTTACCTGGGCACCAGCGACATGAACACTGCCAACGAGGCGATCGTCCCGCTGTGCAAGGACAAGAACGGCGACATTGGCGGCGGCTCCGCCGGGTCGGTTGGGTGGCTCGACCTCGCGACGGGGATCGGCGTCACGACCGACGGTGCCTGCCCCAGCAACTTCCGGGACGCCATCATCGATCCGTGCGTCACGTCCATTCCGTTCCCGACCTGGGTCCAGACGTTCCCCGGCGGTGTGGGGAAGGGCGGCCCCGCGATCGAGGACGCGATCAACGCGCTGCACAACACGGTCCTCAACATCCCGCTCTTCGACGGGACGTGCAAGGTGCGCCCGACGGGCACCAATCTCACCGACTGCCCGTCCGGCGAGATCGGCGTTGGTAACAACACCTGGTACCACATCCCCAGCTTCGGCGGGTTCAAGCTCGACTACATCTACCTCAACGGCGCGAACCGCAAGGCGTGCGACGACCCGCCGGGCCAGCCGTACGTGACCGGCAACGGGGCGAACGGCTGTCTGAAGGGTTGGTGGACGATTCCGGTGCCTGGTCCGGGCGCGATCGACCTCGGGCAGGTCAGCCCCAGCACCACCAACCGTCTCGGTGTCCAGCTGATCAAGTAGCTCGTCGTGCCGAAGGCCGGGGCGACGATTGATGGCGCGCCGGCAGTACGAGTAGGGGAGTCGACGCCGGCGCGCGACGAAGCGATGCTCCGAGCATGGTCAAGCGCACTCTCGCCGGCGTCCTCTGGTTCGCGGCGATCGCCTACGGGTGGAACTTCATCGCTTCTGTGCTCGGCGTCAGCGAGGCTCCCGGGTACTTGCTCGGGATCGTCGGCGCGATGCTCGTGGCCGGTGATCCGCTCCATCGGATCTGGTCGCCGGTTGCCGCAGGGGCTCCGGCGCACGAGATGGCCGCTGGCGCCCAAGCCTGACGCCGCCACTCACGAGACATCGAACGGCCGGCGTCCCCTGCGGGACACCGGCCGTTCCTTGCATCTGGCGACTGCCGAAGCTGGCCTCCTTGTCGGCGGGATGGCTCGCGTCAGCGGATCAGCTGAACCGCGAGCTGCGCGAAGGACGAGCCGGCGGTGGCGGTCGTCGGGCCCTGGAAGATCTGGCGGCGCCAGACCCCCTCGATGTCCTTGCCGCCCTCGCAGGCCGTGAGCTGGAAGCCCGCGAAGCCCACGATGTGGTACCAGCCGTTGGCGCCCGTTCCTCCGGCGTAGTCCCACACGGGGACCGTCACGGTGACCTTGTTCTCGATGTAGTACGTGCAGTCGGCGCTCGCCTTGTTGCCGGGCAGGCTGCCGATCCGGTCGATGGGGTTGGCGTCGGTGGACGGGCCGCCGTTGACGGCGGTGCAGCAGCCGTAGCTGTTGGGGGGCGGACCGATCTCGCCCTGGAGGAACGGCTTGTCCTCGCGACAACCGTCGGTGGTGCTCATGCCGAGGCCGAAGCCCTCGCACTTTCCGACCGCGCCGAACTTCAGCCAGCCGAAGCCGCCGGGAACGTTCAGGTTGCCCGGTGTCAGGTGAATGGGATTGCAGTCGGGTCCTGACCCGACCTCGCCCGTGCAGAACGGGTACGTCTCGAAGAAGGCGAGCGCGACCCCTGCCGGGAACACGTCGCCCCCGGGGCCACCGGCCGCATAGCCGCCGCGAGCCGTTGCCTCGGACGACGCCTTCCACGAGGTGGTTCCGATGATCCCGAGGAAGTAGGTCCCGAACGAGCGGCTCGTCGCGACCTTGACGCCGACCGTGTTGAGCGGCGGGGGAGAGCCCGCGGCCCCGGTGCCGACGTACCCCGTGACGTTGCCGTTGGCGTCGATGTACACCGGCCCGTTCGGCGCGCCGAAGGTGATCGGATCAGCGCCGTTCGCGGTGGCGGTGACCTGGATCGCGTCACGGACGTTCGCATCCGTTCCGTTGACGGTGTCCTTGCCGATCCACTGGGCGATGATCCGGGCACCGGCGAGCGCCGCGAAGTCGGACGTGTTCTGCGACACGCGTCGCTGGTTGAGCGCGTTGCCGCCATCGATCACGAGCCCGACCACGAGGATCAGGGCGGTCGCGGCGAGGGCGAACAGCGCAAGGATCTGGCCGCGATCCCCGTCGCGGTGGTCGCTGGTATGCATCGTGGTCCCCTAGTTGATCGTCATGGTCGCGGCGCCGGCCAGCGTCCGCGTCCCAAAGAAGTTCGAGATGATCGGCGTGATGGGCGTGAACGAGGCCGTCACGCGGACGGAGATGACGCTTCCGGGCGCATGGAAGGAGCAGCTGGATCCGGTCCAGGCGCCGGTGGGTGGCGTGCCGGCGGGCGGGGCCTGGACGCACGCCATGTGTGCCGCGCCGACGGCCCCGAAGGGCGACATCATCCGGTTCGCGGCACTCGTGATGTGCGACAGCAGTGCTGCGTCGTTTGCCGGGCAGACCGGCCCGCCGGCCTTCCCGCAGGCGGGATCGGTCGAGCCGCGGTAGCTCGCCTCCACGCTGCCCAGCCGGGCGCCCTCGCGAGCGGCCTGGCTGAGCGTCGAGTTGAGGTACACGAACCGGCTCACGTCGACGAGGCCGAACAACATGAACAGGAAGACCGGCAGGACGAGGGCGAACTCGACCAGCGATTGCCCACGCGCGGAGCGCCGACGCCGGATCACGGGTTCACCGTGTGCTGGACGGTCGACGATCCGCTCGCGTTCGTGACCGTGAGGGTCACGGTGTACTGGACGTTCTTGACTGCGTAGTCGTGCTGGGGGTTCTGGGCGTTGGACTGAGGCGTGTTGTCGCCGAAGTTCCAGAGCCAGGTCGTGATCGGACACCCCAGCGGGTAGGTCGACTGGTCGGTGAAGTTGACCTTGCCGCTGTTGCCGACGGGCGAGGCCTTGAACTGCGCCGTGGGCTTCGGACAGGGCGTCGCGGTCGGGGTGGGTGTCGGAGTGGGCGTCGCCGTGGGCGTCGGGCCGGTGGTTGCCGTCGCAGTCGCGGTGGCGGTGGCGGTCGGAGTGGGCGCCGGAACCGTGACGGTGCGTGTCGACGACAACGACCCGCCCTGGTTCGTCACCGTCAGCGTGATCGTGTAGGTGCCGGGATCGTCGTAGGTGTAGGTCGTCGGGACCGTGCCGCCGACGTCCGTGTTGCCGTCCCCAAAGTCGTAGTTGTAGCCGGAGATGGCGCACAGCCCGGCCTCCGGGGCGGAGCCGGCGGGATCGAGCGTGACCGTGAGGCCGTTGCTCGTGACGACGAACGTCGACAGCGTGGGTGCCGTGCATCCGGAGGGCGAGCCGCTGCCGGGACCGGCCGCGGAGTTGAGCACCGCGACCGTCGCAGAGCTGCGAAGCGTCAGCGACCCGCCGAAGAAGCCGTTGATGAACGGGGTGAGGAACGAGAAGGGACTGTTGAGGGTGACGGTGAGCGTGTTGCCCGCACCGCCGCCGCCCGGCGACAGCGCGCAGGCCATCGTGGTGCCGTTTGGCGCCGCGCAGGCGGTCGCAAGGTTGGCGCCGGTGAGGGTCGCCAGCTCGCCGCCCTGGCCCTGCACGTTGCGCTCACGGTTGGCCCGCGCGAGCATCCCGACCGTGTCGATCGGATTCGTGGCGCCGTAGTTCGCCGCCTCGCGAACGGCGTTGCCGAGCTGGATCGTCGAGAAGAAGACGCGTCCGAAGTCCACGCCGATCAGGAGGAGCAGCAGGAACACCGGCAGGACGAGCGCGAACTCGACCAGTGACTGGCCGCGACTGCGGTGCCGCCGCCGGAAGGGGCGGCGACGCGACGCGGGTTCGCTCGTCGACGCAGGAGGCGTCGGACGCAGCAGCCCAGGAGCAGGCGGTGATGCGGAAGAACCGCGCAGGCCGAACCGGCGCACGCGGGCGCGGGCCCTCGCGGGCCACAAAGGCGACATCGACGTTCCCCCGGCGACATCAGGTGATGTGGTTGGCGAGCGGAAGATCGTTGATGAACCTTGCAGTCAACCTTGCGGCGGTGCGGGAGGGCCACGGCGCGTTCGCCCCGGCCATGACCCGTCCTGGTACGAGAGGCCCAGCCTGGTGGGCTACGACTCCTCTGGCGCCTCCGCCGGGAGCGTGATCGTGAGTGCCGCGCCGGCGCTGTCGCGGGAGGGTTCGAGGACCAGATCCCCGTCCATCGCCCGGCACAGCTCGCGCGACACGTACAGGCCGAGGCCGCTGCCCTCGCCCGAGGGCCGCCCTGCGCCCCGCTCGAAGCGCCGGAACAGGCGGTCGCGGTCCTCTTCGCCGACACCCGGGCCGTGGTCGGTGATCGTGATGGCGACCACGGATCGCTCCCGGTCGAGGCTGACCTCGGCATCGACGCCCGCGCGATTGCCGTACTTCACGGCGTTGTCGAGGATCGCCCACAGGACCTGGTCCAGCTGGTCGGCGTCGGCGACGGCGAGCCAGCCACCGGACGTGTCGTCGAGGCGGAACGGGACGTCCGCCGCGCCCAGGCCCTCCCACGCGCGCTGGACGCGCAGGGCGGGGGCGAGGACGTCCTGGCGGGGCCGCAGCGCGCCCGACTCGATTCGGCTCACGGTGAGCAACTGGCGGACCATGCGGCTGAGCCGGTCGGCCTGCTCGGTGATGATCCCGAGGCGCCGGTCCGACCGCTCCGACTCCA
>DASSRG010000022.1:0-3478 GCA_035701885.1 Candidatus Limnocylindrales bacterium | reverse complement strand
TGGGACGATCGGGGCCCTTCGAGGCCACGGCCGCGAAGTGTAGCAATCCGCCGTTCCGAGTGTCAAACGTGGGAGGGGTCTCCCCCACCCTCTCCAGCCGACCGTCGATCGCCGCCCTTCGCACCCCGGCTGCGAACCTCTCCGGCGCGTCCATCGGCGTTCGCACCCCGGCGACGAGTCACGAGGTCCTCTGGCCGATCCAACGCCTCCGACCGGCCGCAACGCGCCCTCCCGGTGCGAGGGTCAGCTGGGTCGTCGCGAGAACCCGCCCTCGCAGTCCGAAGCGTCGCAACCGGTGAGCGCGCCGGCCCCGGGGGGCCCTGGACGCACCGACGCCCGGGCGGCTGCCCGGGCGTCGAGATGCTGGGCGGACCCGGTGGGCCCGCGCGATCAGGCCTCTTCCGAGGCGTCCTCGGCGTCGGCGAGGAACGGGTTGAACTCCGGCTCGCCGGCATCGGCCTCGGCGTCGTCACCGCTCGCGAGGAACGGGTTCGCCTCGCCATCGCCATCGGCATCGCCGTCGCCGTCCGAGTCGTCCTCGTCCTTGCCGGCGATCGTGGCGGCAAGCGCGAGGCCCGCCGTCTCGTCGTCGGGAGCCCGAGTCCCGTCCTCGAGGAACGGGTTGTACTCGGCCTCGCCGAGGCCCTCGATCGCCTCGCCGGCGAGCGCCTCGAGGGCGGCCCGGCGCTGGCGCTCCTTGAGCGCGGCGATGTTCTGCGGCGCGCCCGACCCTGCCGGGATGAGCTTGCCGATGATCACGTTCTCCTTGAGCCCGATCAGGTGGTCGCGGGCGCCGTTGATCGCGGCCTCCGTGAGCACCCGGGTCGTCTCCTGGAAGGACGCCGCGGCGAGGAAGGACGACGTGTTGAGCGACGCCTTCGTCACGCCGAGGAGCACCGTCTGCGCGGTCGCCGGCTCACCACCCTCGGCGAGGACGCGATCGTTCGCCTCCTCGAAGTCGAGACGGTCGATGAGCTCGGTCGGCAGCTGCTCGCAGTCGCCCGGCTGGTCGATCCGGACCTTCTTGAGCATCTGGCGGACGATGATCTCGATGTGCTTGTCGTTGATCGTGACGCCCTGGCTGCGGTACACGCGCTGCACCTCGCGGACGAGATAGCGCTGGACCGCGTCCTTGCCGCGGGTGTCGAGGTACTCCTGCGGGTTGATCGGGCCGTCCGTGATCGCGTCACCCGCGCGGATCTCCTGGCCGTCCTCGACCAGCAGCTTCGCGCTGTGCGGGATCGCGTACTCGCGCTCGACGACGTCCTCGGCCCGCACGACCAGGCCGTCGCTGGTCTTGGCGAGGAAGCCGGCCACGCTGACGCTCACGTCGCCCGTGGGCGACTTCGCGATCACCTGGTTGGCGTTGACCATGTCGCCCGCGGCGGCGAGCAGCTCGGCGCCGGCCGGCACCTCCACCGGGCTGTCGAAGGCCTCCCGGCTGGTGACCTTGACCTTGCGGCCCGAGTCGCCCGCGATGACCTCGACGATGCCGTCGATGTGGCTGATCTCCGCCTTGCCCTTGGGGATCCGGGCCTCGAACAGCTCCTCGACGCGGGGCAGACCCTGGGTGATGTCCTGGCCGGCGACGCCGCCGGTGTGGAACGTCCGCATGGTCAGCTGCGTGCCCGGCTCGCCGATCGACTGGGCCGCGATGATGCCCACCGCCTCGCCGATGCCGATCATCTCGCCGGTGGCGAGGTTGCGGCCGTAGCACATGCGGCAGACGCCATAGCGCGACTCGCAGGCGAGCGGTGAGCGGACGAGGACCTCGTCGATGCCGGCCGCGTCGATCGCCTTCGCGACCTCCTCGTCGATCATCACGTTCCGCTCGAGCACGAGCGGGGCCGTCTCGCCCTTCTTGACCTTCGCCTTGGGATCCACGAGATCGGCCGCGGCGAGACGCCCGACGAGCCGGCGCTGGAACGCGTCGGGCTCGTCCGCGGACTCGGAGCGGATGATCCACGATCCCTCGAGCGTGCCGCAGTCGTCCTCGCGGGTGATCACGTCCTGCGCGACGTCGACCAGGCGCCGGGTGAGATACCCGGAGTCGGCGGTTCGGAGGGCCGTGTCCGCGAGGCCCTTGCGGGCGCCGTGGGTGCTGATGAAGTACTCGAGGACGGTCATGCCCTCGCGGAAGTTGCTCCGCACGGGCACGTCGATGATCCGGCCGGACGGGTCGGCCATCAGGCCGCGCATGGCGCCCAGCTGGCCGATGTTGCCCTTGTTTCCTCGGGCGCCGGAGTCGGTCATCATCCGGACCGGGTTCTCCTCGGAGAACCCGTCCATCATCTTGTCCGACACGTCCTTGGTCGTGCGCTGCCACAGCTCGACGACCTGCTCGTAGCGCTCGTCCTCGGTGATGAGGCCGCGCTGGAACTGGCGGTCGATGGCCGAGACGGCCTCGTCCGCGCCCGACAGCATGTCGCGCTTGTCCTTCGGGACGACGATGTCCCACAGGCCGATCGTCATGCCGCCGCGGGTCGCGAACGTGAACCCGACGCTCTTGACGCCGTCGACGAGGTGCGCCGTCTCGACCGGGCCGAGCAGCCGGTAGCAGCTGTCGACGAGCCGCTTGAGGTCGGCGCGCTTCATGGGCTGGTTGGTGAACCGCAGCTCCTGGGGCAGGATCCGGTTGAACAGGATCCGGCCCACGGTGGTGCGGACCTGCTGGTCGCGCAGCTCGCCTGCCTCGGCGTCCCACGCCTTGACGACGACGTCGACCGGCTCGTGGAGCGTGACCTTGGCCGCGGCGTGCTTGACCGGCGAGGGATCCTCGCCGTCCTCGCGCTCGCTCGCGATCCGGCTGGAGGTCTCGAGGCCGCGCGCGCCGAGCTCGTACGCGATGATCGCGTCGTCCTCGTTCGCGAACGCCCGGACCTCCTTCTTGCCGCGCGTCGGCAGCGCGTCCATCGTCAGGTAGTAGCAGCCGAGGACCATGTCCTGGGTCGGTGCCACCACCGGCGAGCCGTCTGCCGGCGAGAGCAGGTTCGCGGTCGAGAGCATCATCGCCCGCGCCTCTTCCTGGGCGGCCGTGGACAGCGGCACGTGGACCGCCATCTGGTCGCCGTCGAAGTCCGCGTTGAACGCGGTGCAGACGAGCGGGTGGATCTGGATCGCGGAGCCCTCGACGAGCACCGGCATGAACGCCTGGATGCCGAGGCGGTGGAGCGTGGGCGCGCGGTTCAGCAGGACCGGGTGGTCCTTGATGACCTCCTCGAGGACGTCCCAGACCTCGGGCCGGACGCGCTCGACGATGCGCTTCGCGCTCTTGATGTTGTGGGCGAAGCCCTTCTCGACGAGCTGCCGCATGACGAACGGCTTGAACAGCTCGAGCGCCATCTTCTTGGGCAGGCCGCACTGGTGGAGCTTGAGCTCCGGGCCGACGACGATCACCGAGCGGCCGGAGTAGTCCACGCGCTTGCCGAGCAGGTTCTGGCGGAACCGGCCCTGCTTGCCCTTGAGCATGTCGGACAGG
>DASSRG010000021.1:0-20822 GCA_035701885.1 Candidatus Limnocylindrales bacterium | reverse complement strand
TGCCTGGAGGCACACCTGCCCGCCGGGCGGATCACGTCCCTGCGGCGGATTCCGGCCGGAGACTGGTAGGCGCCGCTCGGGGACGGGAATCACGAACGCCCCGGCGGGCGCCGGGGCGTCGGTGGGTTAGGCTGTCGTCCGCGTCTAGCGGCGACCCAGCGTCGCCCAGAACAGCGGATTCTCGTGGGGATCGTTCGAGCGCTCGGCGTCTCCCGCGCTCATCACGATGCTGACGATCGAGAACAGCACGAGGAGCGCGAACGTGGCAACGATGACCATCGTCGTGCACCCTTCATCTGCGGGGAGCGAACGGCGACCATCGCGGTCTCGCCGGCCGACCCGGCGGGGTTCGTCGCTCCGTTGACCCGTTGACCAAGAATACCTTAGAAACGTAGGCGCAGCAATCGGAACGCCTAACGAATGAGTACCAGGTGACGAAGAACGTTCCTCTCAGTGAGACCGACGCGCGGCTGCTGGGGATCCTCCAGGCCGACGGCCGGCGATCCTACGCGGAGCTTGGCGCCGAGCTCGGCATGGCCGGGCCGTCCGCCCACGAGCGGGTCAAGAAGCTCGAGTCGCGGGGCGTGATCGAGGGCTACCGGGCAGCGGTCGATCCGGCCGCGGTCGGGCTGCAGGTGCTCGCGTTCACCTGGGTGACCCAGGCCCCTGGAACGATCTCGGACGACCTCACGCCCAAGTTCGCCGCGATCCCCGAGATCGAGGAGTGCCACTACATCGCCGGCGAGGCGGACTACATCCTCAAGATCCGCGCGCGGGACATGGAGCACCTGGGCGAGGTCGTCCGGCGCATCCAGACCACCGACCACGTGTTCTCGACGGAGACCGATGTCGTGTTCTCGACCGGTTTCGAGGGGCGGCCGCTGGCGATCTCGAGCAAGCCGCGCGACGAACGCGAAACCGGATCGGCGCGGGAGACGTAGGGGATGGCGGAACGCCGGGCGGGTGATCCCGAAGACGCCGTGCTCGTGCGAGCGCTCGCGGCGGGGTCCGAGGATGCCCTCGCGGCGCTCTACGACCGGCACGCGGACGGCATCCATGCCGTTGCGCTCCGGCTCACGAGCGATCGGCAGCTTGCCGAGGAGGTCGTGCAGGAGACGTTCCTGGCGCTGTGGAACCGGGCCGAGCTCTACGACCCGGCCGTCGCGTCGCTGGCGACCTGGCTCCGGACGATCGCCCGGAACCGGACCGTCGACCGGCTGCGTGCGGCAGGTCGCCGGCCACCGCTCGTGCCACTCCCGGGTCTCGGGGATGAGGGGGAGGCGGATGCGGGGTTCGAGCGGCTGCGCCCGGATGCCGTGGTCCTGGGCGGCGCGTCGGCAGATCCCGGGCCGGAGGCGGCGGCGGAATCGGCCGAGGTGCGCGCGGCCGTCGCCGCGGCGCTCGCGACCATGCCGGACGTCGAGCGGACCGTCATCATCCTCGCGTACCGCGAGGGGCTGACACAGAGCGAGATCGCCGAGCGGCTGCACTGGCCGCTGGGCACGGTGAAGACGCGGACGAGGCGGGCGCTGGCCCACCTGCGGCACGCACTCGAGGCGGACGACGAGCCGGTTGGAACCGGCGGTCCGCGAGACGGATGGTGATGGAGCACGACGAGGCGCTGGAGCGCATCGAGATCGCGGCGGCCGAGCCCGGTGGGCTCGAGCGGCTGATGGCGGGCGACACGGCCGACGCGGCCGCGGTCGCCGGTCACCTCGCGGGCTGTGCCGCGTGCACGGCCGAGATGGCGCGCATCCGGCGGTCCGCGTCTGTCGCGCGCGAGGTCATCCGCACCCAGCCCGACCCGGCGCTCCGTGAGCGGACGCTCGCGTTCGTCCGGCAGGCCGGCGTCGCCCGGGGTCCCGCGGCGGCCGGCGCGACCGCCGGGGCGGCGGCGGCCGGGGCCGCGCCCGGTGCCGGGTCCTCCGTCGTCGCGCCTGCCTCCGGTCCCCGCGCGGGTGCTGCCCGTGGCGAACCGGCGCCCACGGCCGCTCCGGTCTCGCTCGCGGACGAGCGACGCCGCCGCGAGGGCCGCGGCCTTCGGGCGGCGGTCGCCGTGCTCGCCGCGGCGCTGGTGTTCGCGGTCGGCGCCGGCGTGGCGGCGTACCGCTCGCTGTCCTCGGAGCTCAACGCGACCACCACCGAGCAGGCGCAGCAGATCGACGTGCTGGAGGCGACCACCCGCGCGACCCTGGCCATCAGTGCCGCGCCCGACGCGGTGCGGGTACCGCTCACCGCGACGCCGGGCGGCGGCGATGCCGTCGGGACGCTGCTCTTCTCGCCGTCGAGCGGCGAGCTGGTGGCGGTCGCCAGCGACCTCGAGCCCGAGCAGGCGGGCCAGGAGTACGGCTGCTGGATCGAGGTCGACGGGACGCGGACGCGCATCGGGAAGATGTACTGGGCGGGCGACCTGTGGGCGTGGGCAGGTCCGGTGCCGGGCCTCGCGGACGTCCCGGACGGCGCGCTGTTCGGCGTCTCGCTCGGGTCCGTGGACGGCGGCGGTGAGTCGACCCCGGTCCTGACCGGGGAGCTCTGAGGCGGGACGCAGGCGCGGCGGCTCGCGGCCGTGCGCCCGACACACGTTTCCTGAGCGTGCACGCACCGGTCGTGCGCGGAACGCACGCGTTCGACCGGATTCCTGGCGCTGGTCGACGGATCGCGTGAAGTTCGTGCGTGTGCCTCACGCTGCGAGCGGACATGCTCGGTGTTCGTGTGTGGCACGCACCGCGCGAGCGCGGGACGTCCTAGCCCGTGCGGAGACGCCCCGAGCTGGCCGACAGAACGCGTCGGGTTCGTGCGTGGCACGCACGGGGCGAGCGAACGTCTTCGGAATGCGTGCGCCTGACGCACGGCGGGCTCATGCGCGAGCCGCACCGCGCGAGCCGCGCTGACTGACCGACCGGCGCGGCCCGCGGCGCGGAGCCGGATGTCAGGCGGGGCGCTCGGGGCCGTCGACCACGGGTTCGGCCTCCACCAGGTCGGGCGGCGGCTCCGTGGCGAGCCCGTCCGTCCCGACACCCGCGAGCTCCTCGGGCGAGGCGAGCACGTCCGGCGGCGGGTAGCCCAGGTAGCGGCGGTGCGCCCGGAGCACCGACTCCGCGAGGCGGGCATCGACCGTGCCCCCGACCGAGCGTGCGATCCAGGCGGCCTCGGCGGCCATCTCCTCGTCGCCGATCTCCCGCTCACGCCGCGTCGTATCGGAGAGCACGAGCCAGGTCAGGAGCCCGCCCGCCAGCACGCCGACGATGAGCAGCCACCAGTTGAACTCGGCGGCCATCAGGCGCCGACGAACGGGTGGGGGAGCGGGTCGTCCATCGCGGGCGAGGATAACCGAGACGGCCCGGCATCGCGCCCGGATACACTCCGCGTCGATGCCCGCCTTCGTCCCCCTCGCGGCGATCATGTCCGTGTTCGCCGGGATCGCCGTCACCCCGGACCCGATCGCCTTCCAGCTCGGCCCCGTCCCGGTCTACTGGTACGGCGTCTGCTACGCCGTCGGGCTCGCGCTCGCGTACGTCGTCATCACCCGCGAGGCGAAGCGGCGGGGCCTGGACCAGCGGCTCGTCGACAACGGGATCATCATCGTCGGCATCGCCGCCCTCATCGGCGGTCGGCTGTACCACGTCATCGACCAGTGGCAGCTGTACAAGGACGATCCGCTGAAGATCGTCCTGCCGCCGTACACGGGCCTCGGCGTCTACGGCGGCATCCTCACCGGGACGATCGCGGTCATCGTCATCACCCGGCTGTGGAAGCAGTCGTTCTGGAAGTGGGCCGACGTGATCGCGCCCGGCCTGTTCGTCATGCAGGCGGTGGGCCGCTGGGGGAACTTCTTCAACCAGGAGCTGTACGGCCCGCCGACGACGCTGCCATGGGGCATCGCGATCGACTGCGAGCACCGGGTGGCCGAGTACCCGTGTGGGGCGTATCCGGCAGACAGCACGTTCTTCCAGCCGCTGTTCCTGTACGAGTCGGTGAGCGGGATCCTCGGCGCGCTCGCGCTGCTGTGGATCGCCCGCCGCTGGGGACCGAGGATGCGGCCCGGCGATCTGTTCCTCGTGTTCCTGATCTGGTACGCGGCCGTGCGGCTGCTGCTCGAGACGCTCCGCACCGGCAACTGGACGTTCTTCGGCATCCCGACCGCGATCGTGATCTCGTCGATCGTGATCGTGGCGTCGATCCTCGCGCTGCTGTACCGGCATCGGCCCGCCGCCGCCGGCGCGGAACGGTGGGGCGACCCGCCGGCACCCGCCGAGGACACCTACGAGGTGGACGAGGACGAGGAGATCGTCGAGGTCGACGAACCGGACGAGGCCGACGAGGCCGACGAGGCCCGCGACGCTGCCGAGGCGCACGCCGACGAGGCCGACGACGCCCGAGAGGAGCCGGGGGACCACGAGGGAGGCACCGATGCCGCCCGACCCGCAGACCACGCCTGACCCGGCGACCCAGGCCGCGGCTGCGCCCGGGCCGCCGGACGCGCGCGAGGCATCGACGTCGGGTGGCGGCCGTCGGCGACCGCCGCCCTCGCGCCTGACCCCCGAGGCGATGGCCGCGGCACGCGCAGGCGGTGCCCGGGAGGGGCTGGAGTGGCTCGGCCGCGAGCCCGAGGCGCGCGCCTCGATCCTGTACCGCCTCCTGCGGCTGGTCGGGCGGTTCATCCTGTTCGGCCTGTTCCGCTTCCGGATCGCGACCAGCGGCCAGGAGCGTCTGCCGCGCAGCGGCGGCTACCTGCTCATCGGGGCCGCGCACCGTGGCTGGATGGACCCGTTCCTCGTGATCCACGCCCTGCCGCTCGAGCCCCGCGCCTGGTTCCTCGGCAGCGCACCGTCCACGTTCACGGCGCGCTGGCGCGAGGTCCTGATCCATCGTCTCGGGGGGCTGCTGCCGGTATGGCGCGGGGGCCTCGGCGTTGAGCAGCACGTGGAGTCGGCCCGGGCGGTCATCCGGAACGGCGCGGTGTTCGCACAGATGCCCGAGGGAACCGTGAGCGGGCCAGCGGGCCGGATCGGCCCGTTCCGCAACGGCGCGGCGCTGATCGCGCTGCGGACCGGCGCGCCGATCGTCCCGCTGGCGATGGCCGGCACCGAGGAGCTGTACGTCGGCCGGCGGATGGCGTCGGAGGTGCTGGAGCCGACGAGCGCACGCGCCCTCCTCGGCGAGGACTGGGACGGCTCGCTCCCGCCGGAGGGCTCGCGCGAGGAGCTGGAGCTGGCCCGGCGCCTCACGCAGCGGTTCGAGGAGATCCTCGGGCCCGCGGTCGAGCGGCTTCACCCGCAGACCGTGGACCCGCCCGGCCGCCCGCGGCGGCTCGCGCGCCGCCTCACGTGGCTGTTCCTCCGGCCCGGCCGCCTCGACCGGGACGAGGCGACGTAGGTACATGCCCCGGGCGCCCGAGCCTGATCCGCCCGGCATCCCGGAGCTCCCGGCCGGGCTGATCGGCTCGGCATCGCCCCACGCGGGGCTCGCCTACCGAGCGATCCGCCGCCTCGCGCGGCTCGTGGGTCGCCTCCTGCGGTTCCGGGTCGTCGTCGAGGGGCGGGAGCACCTTCCGCGCACGCCCGACGGCCGTCATGCCGGTGGCTGGATCGCCGCGGCCGTCCCGCACCGGTCGTGGATCGACCCGTTCCTCGTGTGGGCGGTGCTCCCGGTCGAACCCCGCCTCGTGTTCATCGGCGACGCTCGGACGATGGCGCGCTCGCGCGTGCGCCGCTGGGTCGTGCGGCGCGTGGGTGGGATCCTGCCGATCCCCTCGCACGGTGGCGCCCGGACGTTCGCGACCCACGTTACGGCGGCAGTCGACGCGCTCGACGCCGGAGCCGTGTTCTGCCTGTTCCCGGAGTCGGGTCCTCCTGTCCCACCCGCCGAGTCGCGGCCGATCGCGCCGGGGCTGGGCTACATCGCGCTGCGATCGGGCGCCCCGGTCGTCGCCATCGTCATCGGCGGCAACCACGAGCTGTACCTGGGCCGCCGCATCGTGGTTCGCATCCAGCCGCCCGTCACGGCCGCGGAGCTCGCGTGGTCCGAGGCCGGTCCCCGGCCGCCAGCCTGGGCGCCGACGCCGGGATCGCGCGCCGAGCGCGACGCGGCGCACCGCGTGGTCGAGGCACTCCACGCACGGTGCGCTGCCGCGGTCCGGCGCGCCCACGACGACCAGGAGCCGCCGGCCGGCACGGCGAAGCGCTGGCGCGGGCTGACGACGCTGTTCCGATAGCCGGCTCCGGCCCCTCGATCGATCAGCGCTGCAGCGCCGCGAGCGCGTCGGCCACGGCGTCGGCGGCCTCCTCCGGGCCCGCCAGCCGGAGCTCGATGTGTGCGTCGGCCGCACCGATCAGCATCGCGTTGTAGGGCATGTCCGAGGAGTCACCGGAGGCGCGCAGGTCGCTCCGGAACAGGACGACGGGCTTGCCCACCCCGTAGGCGTAGCCGCACTCCCAGCAGGTGCCGGAGTCCGGGTCGGCGCCGTCCATGATCGCGACCACGCCGTCGGCCCAGTCGATGCCCTCCTTGTCCTTGCGGAAGATCGACTCGGCCGAGAAGTC
Source organism: Candidatus Limnocylindrales bacterium (assembly GCA_035701885.1). Taxonomy (GTDB): domain Bacteria; phylum Chloroflexota; class Limnocylindria; order Limnocylindrales; family CSP1-4; genus CAIXZV01. The sequence goes on along the minus strand of DASSRG010000021.1, from coordinate 14,280 downwards.
CGCCGGCGGGTGGAGGTGCGGGACGTACACCTCGTGACCGCGGGCCTCGAGCCGGGCCGCCATGGCCTCGTTCCAGGTGCGCTCCGGGGTGGTGAACAGCGGGCCCGCCAGGTACAGCTTCATCGCGTGGGGTCGCCTCTCATCGCTGGTGACAGGATCAGCGGCATCGAGTGCTGGGATGGCCCGGGCCGCACGGCAAGTCTTCCACAGTCCGCGCTCCCGGCACGCGTCGACGAGGCGGCCCCGATGCCATGGCAGCGGGCGGTCGCCCGGTGGGACATCGGGCATCTGCCCCTATCCCGGGGCAACCCTGCGGTGTCATCCTCCGCGGACCGATGTCCGACGCCCACGACCAGCACGATCACGGCTCACGCTTCGAGTCGCTCGCCGTCTTCGCCACCGTCGTCCGGAGCCGGCCGATCCTCCGCGTGCAGCTCGCGTTCCTCCTGTTCAACACGACCGAGCTTGCCGCCTGGATCGCGATCCTCGTCTACGCGTACGACCAGGGCGGTGCCACCGCGGCCGGGCTCGTCGCGTTCATCCAGCTCGCGCCCGCGGTCGTGTTCGCACCGCTCGCCAGCGCGCTCGGCGACCGGATCGCGCGGATCCGGATGCTCGCGCTCGCGTACGGCGCGTACGGGCTCCTCACGCTCGTGGCGGCGGCGCTGCTCGCGACGGACGCCGACCCGTACGCGGTGTACGCCGCGGTCGTCGTGGGCGGGCTGGCGCTGACGCTCGTCCGTCCGGCGCATGCCTCGGTCCTGCCGACGATCGCGCGCACGCCGTCCGAGCTCACGGCAGCCAACGTGGCGTCCGGCACGGTCGAGAACGTCGGCGTGCTCGTCGGGTCCGTGGGCGGCGGCCTGTTGCTGTCTGCCGTGGGGCCCGCGGGGGTGTTCGCGGCTGCCGGCGTGGGCCTGCTGCTCGGATTCATCGCTGTCGTCGGGATGCGGCCGGCGACCACCGTCCGGCGACGGCCGGTCGAGCTCACGCTCGCGCCCGACTCCGGGCCTGCCGTCCCGGTGCCCGGAGCCCGGCACGCCGCGCGCGTGGAGGAGGCCGCGCTCGCCGTCGCGCCGGGCGGTGACCCGGGCGTGATCGCCGAGCTCCTCGCCGGCCTCCGCCTCGTGGGACGCGACCCCGCGACGCGCGTCGTCGTGCTGCTGCTGGGCATGTCGATGATGCTCGTCGGGATCCTCGACGTGCTCGGCGTCGTGCTCGCGCTCGACGTCCTGGACGCGGGCGACACGGCGGTGGGGCTCATCTCGGGTGCGCTCGGCGCGGGCGGCCTCCTCGGCGCGGGGCTGGCGATCAGCCTCGTCGGCCGGCACCGGCTCCTCGGCCCGATGCTCATCGCGGCCGCCGTCGTCGGGCTGGGGCTCGGCATCGCCGCCCTGCTGCCGCTGCTCGTGGTGGTCCTCGTGGGCTTCCTGGCGAGCGGCGTCGGCAAGTCGGTGTTCGACGTGGCCGGCCGGACGATGCTCCAGCGGATCGCGCCGGAGGCGACGCTCACCCGCATCTTCGGCGTGCTCGAGGGCGTGACGATGGCTGCGCTGGCCCTCGGGACGCTTGCGGCGCCGCTCCTCGTCGAGCTTGTCGGCGCCGCCGGAGCGCTGGTCGTGGCGGCGGCGCTGGTCCCGGTGACGACGCTTCTCCTGCGCGGCGCGCTCGCCCGTGCCGATGCGTCCGGCGTCGTCCACGAGGAGGAGCTGTCGCTGATCCGGGCGATCCCGATGTTCGCGCCGCTCCGGGTGACGACGCTGGAGCGGATCGCGCAGGAGCTGGACCATCTGCACGTGCATGCCGGCACAGACGTCATTCGGCAGGGCGAGCCCGGTGACCGGTACTACCTCATCGGTGAGGGGCAGTGCGTCGTGCTGATCGGGGGTCAGGCGGTGAACGCGATCGGGCCGGGCGAGGGGTTCGGCGAGATCGCGCTGCTCAACGACGTGCCGCGGACGGCGACGGTGCGGGCGATGACCGACCTCCACCTGTACGTCCTCGCCCGGGACCCGTTCCTGGAGGCGGTGACGGGGCAGCCACGCAGCCGCGCCGCCGCCCAGGCGCTGGTGGAGGAGCACCTGGCGGCGGATCGGCGCGCCGCCGGACGAGTGACCGGCTGACCGGCGGCGCCGGCGACGAATCGCTGACCGGGGCCCGGCGACGCACCGGGTGACGCCGGGCCAGGAGCGGCCGGCGGGTATCCTCGGGCCCGTGGACTACGCCAGCTCGATCCTCGACCTCGTCGGCGACACGCCGCTTGTCCGCATCTCCCGGCTGACCCGGGACCTGGGCCCGGCGGACCGCCAGCCGCTGCTGCTCGCGAAGCTCGAGATGCTCAACCCCGGTGGGTCGGTGAAGGACCGGATCGGGCTGCCGATGATCGAGGCGGCCGAGCGCGCGGGCCAGCTCCGGCCGGGCGGCACGATCATCGAGCCCACGTCCGGCAACACGGGCCACGGCCTCGCCATCGCGGCGGCGCTCAAGGGCTATCGGTGCATCTTCGTCATGGCCGACAAGCAGTCCGCGGAGAAGCAGGCGCTCCTCCGGGCGTACGGCGCCGAGGTGGTGCTGTGCCCCACCAACGTCGAGCCCGACGACCCCAACAGCTACTACTCCGTGGCGACGCGGCTCGCCCGCGACATCCCGGGGGCGTTCAAGCCGGACCAGTACTGGAACCTGGAGAACCCCGGCGCCCACGAGACGACGACCGGCCCCGAGATCTGGGCCCAGACCGAAGGCCGGATCACGCACCTGGTCGCGAGCGTCGGGACGGGCGGCACCGTGAGCGGGACCGGGCGGTACCTGAAGGCCCGCAACCCGGCGATCCGCGTCGTCGGCGCCGACCCCGAGGGTTCCGTGCTGTCCGGCGACACGGCCCGGCCGTACCTCACCGAGGGGGTGGGGGAGGACTTCTTCCCCGGCACGTATGACGCGTCGGTCATCGACCGCTGGGTCCGCGTGTCCGACCGCGACGCGTTCGCGATGGCCCGCAGGATCACGCGCGAGGAGGGGATCCTGGCCGGCGAGTCGTGCGGGACGGCGATGCTCGCCGCGCTCGACGAGGTCGGGCGCCTGATGCGCGAGGAGCCGGAGACGGCGCCCCACGCCGTGATCGTGGTGATCCTCCCCGATGGCGGACGGAACTACCTCTCGAAGCTGTACAACGACGAGTGGATGCGGGCCAACGGGCTGCTCTCGCCCACCGGTGCCGCGACTCGCGTGGAGGAGCTGCTCCGCGAGCGGCACCACGGCCAGCCGATCCCCGACGTCGTGCTCGCCCGGACGACGGATCGCGTCGGCGTCGCGATCGATCTCCTCCAGCGGTTCGGCATCAGCCAGCTGCCGGTGTCCGAGCAGGCCGAAGGCGACGCGCTCGCCGGCATCGTGGGGTCCGTCAACGAGCGCTCGCTGCTCGATCGTGCCTACCGCAACCCGGAGATCGTCGACCGCACGATCGGTGAGGTCATGGAACAGCCGCTGCCGGTGATCGACGTCAGCGCGACGGTCGACGAGGCGTTCTCCCAACTGGCGGGGACGACCCCCGCGCTGCTCGCCGTCCGCGACGATCGCCCGGCGGGCGTCGTGACCAAGCTGGACCTGCTCGAGTACCTCGCGCACCGGGACTGACCCGAGGCTGTGCCCCAGCGCGGGTCATCCGGCGCGTGCCAGGCGGCGTGATCACCGGATGGCGCCTGGCGCGGCGGTTGCCGTCTCCCCGCCGGGCGCGCCGCGAGCGAGCAGCCCGCGCTGCGCCCCGACGAGCGCCGCCTCCGTCCGGCTGCGAACGCCGAGCTTGTCCAGGATGTGGGTGACGTGGACGCTTGCCGTCTTCTCGCTGATGAACAGCCGATCGCCGATCTCACGGTTGGTGTGCCCGGCAGCGACGAGCGCCAGGACCTCGAGCTCGCGCCCGCTGAGGCCGGCCGCCGGCGGCGCAGGGGTGCGGGGGAGACGCGCCGATCGGCGCACGGTGTCCACTGCGCGTGCGAGCGCATGCCCGCCGGTCGACGCCGCGATCTCCGCCGCGCGATCGAGCGCGCCAGCGGCCCGGTCCCGGTCACCCGCGCCGATTGCCGCCTCCGCTTCGCGGACGAGCGCGTCGCCGGCCTCGGGCAGGCGGCGCAGCCCCAGTGCCGCATCGGCAACCCCGGCCCACGCTGCCGCGTCCGGTCGTCCCGCGAGGCGGAGGCGCTGGGCCTCCGTTCGCCGGCGGAACAGCTCGAGTGGCGCCTCCCAGCCCGCCGGGTCGGCCGCCGCCAGGAACCGTTCGAGCATCTCGATGAGGGCCATGCCGTGTGCCCGTGCGTCGGCCACCGCCGCCGCGTCGCCCGCGCTCGAGGCCCGGTCTGCCATCGTGGCGTCGACCTCCAGGCCACGCTCGAGCGGAAATCGCAGAACCGAGTCGTGCGGCGCGGTCAGCGATCGACCGATGGCGCGATCGAGCAGGGTCCGCGCATCCATCAGCCGCCCTTCCGCGAGCGCAACGCTCGCCTCGCAGTACTCGAGCCAGAGGGCGTTCGTCTGCCCCGGGGTCCCCGTCGCCGTCCTCGCCAGCTCGAGGTACTCGTTGGCGGCGGCGAGCTCGTCTCGCTGGACGGCGACCTCGACCGCGTTCTCGGCCAGCCACGCCCACGCCTGGCTGGGGTCGCCGCGATGCGTGCGCTCGGCGCGCAGCGCCTCGGCGGTGTCGAAGTCGCCGGTCTCGAACAGCGCGTCGACGTAGTTCGCGAGGATCGTCGGACCCCACTGGTCGATGAGTCCGGCGTCCCGAGCGAGGTCGAGCTCCGCAGGCGCGGCCTCGAGCGCGTCGGGTGCGAGCCCGGCCATGTCGAGTATGTGCGTGAGGGCGACCCCGGCGTGGAGTCGCAGGTCGAGGGGCCCGCCCTCGAGGAGGACGATGGCCTCACGAACGGCCGCGAGCGCCTCTGCCGGTCGACCGAGCTCGCCGAGCACGAGCGCGAGCGCAACCCGCGAACGCGCGCGCTCAACCCTATCGCCTGAGCGATCGGCGAACCGGACCGCGCGGCGCGACGACCGGAGCCCGTCGAGGTAGCGGCGCGCGTCCCAGTCGACCGCGGCGAGGTCCGCGAGCAGCCGCGCTCGCACGCGCGGTGGGCTGTCGGGGCTCGCGTTGGCGATCGCCCGCCGCGCGATCGCTTCGGCGGAGGCCGACTGCCCGAGGATCCACCGCGCGTGGACCGAGCGATGGATCGCCTCGAGCTCGCGGGCAGGATCCGCGCCCGCCAGCTCCGCGGCGGCGTCGTCGCTCAGGCCGATGGCCCGGACCAGCGCGCCACTCGACGCCGCCGCGTCCGCGGCCCGCACGAGAAGCGCGGCATGGTCGCCGCGGGTCCGGGAAGCGGCGTCGGGAACGCTCGGCCACAGCTCGAGCGCCGTCTCGTACTGGGCGAGCGCCTCACGGAAGGCGGCGAGGTTGCTCGCGGCGGCAGCCGCGCGGACCGCCGCCTGGAGCGCCTCCGGGAGGTCGTGTGCCCGCAGCCAGTGATACGCGATCTCGGGCTCCATCCCGACGACGTCTTCGGCCGTCAGCAGCTGGGCGATCCGACGATGCAGGTGGACACGCTCGGTCGGCAGCAGCTCCACGGCGAGCGTCTCCTGCACCAGCGCGTGGCGGAAGACGTACCCGATCTCACCTGCCTCCTCCTCGGCCAGCAGCAGGTGCTCATCGACCGCCTGACGGATGGCGGCAAGGAGTCCGGCCTCGTCGACGTCGACAAGCCGCTGCAGCAGGTCGTGGCCGACGCGGCGGCCGACGACGGCGGCGACGCGCAGGACCGCGTGTGTCGTCTCGTCGAGGCGGGCGATGCGGCTTGACACGACTTCGCCGACGGTCTCGGGCACGGGGGAGTTGTCCTCAGCGCCGGCGGCGATGATCTCCTCGACGAAGAATGCGTTGCCGTCGGCCCGTGCGCGGATTCGCGCCGCCGCGATGCGATCCACCGGGTGCCCGAGGATTCCCTCGGCCTGCGCGGCGACCTCCTCGTCGTCGAACGGCGGGAGCGTGATCCGCTCGGCTCCGAGGCGATCGAGGTCGGCGAGGACATGTCCCAGCGGATGTCGTCGGTGCAGGTCGTCGCTGCGATAGGTGAGCAGCAGGGTCACGCGGACAGCGTCGAGGTTCCGCGCGAGGTAGCGCAGGAGGTCCCGGGTCGAGCCGTCGGCCCAGTGAAGGTCCTCGAGGACGAGCAGGACGGGCCGCTCGCGCGAGATCCGCGCAAGGGCCGCGCGGAGATGCTCGTAGAACGCTGCCTGGATTGCGGCGGGCTCGTCGTGGAGGGCAACTGGCGCTGGGTGGGTGCTCGCCAGGCCCGGGACGAGCCTCGCGAGCTCGCGCCGCTCGGCCGCGGCGAGCATATCGAGCTCGCGCGGTGTGAGCTGTCGGACCGCCTCGCTCACCGCCGCGAACGGGAGACCGACGTCGCCCAGCTCGACCGCGTGTCCGACGAGGACGCGGACCCCGCGCTCGACGGACCACGCGGCAATCTCCGCGACGAGGCGCGACTTGCCAGCGCCCGCCTCACCGGCGACGACGACGATCGACCACTCGCCGGTGTCCACGCGGTCGACGGCCGCCTTGATCTGCCGGAGCTCCTCGCGACGTCCCACGAAGACCGGACTGCTGACTCGCCGAGTCACAGGCGGGATCATGCGCCGATGGGCCGAGCCGATCAATGACGGTCATGCCCCTCATCCACGGGCCGGCGACGAGCGTCGGAGGTGGGCGGCGAGCTCCGTCACCCCCCGGCGACGAGGCGCGGGAATCGCTTCGGCGGCATACGGCAGGGCGTCGGGACGCCGGTGGAGGGCGCGCCACTCGTCCGCACGGCGATGGTCGTCGGCAGCGCGGCCGTGGGCGAGCGATAGGCTCATCGCGAGGGAAGTGGCCAGGTGACGCATCCGTCGTCCTCCGAACGGCGGACCGTCGATGTCCGCCTGCGGACACCTTCCGATGGGACGACTCGCCATGGCATCGGGCAAAGCCTCAATCCGTCGTCGGTCGACCCCTTACGCGTGTCTCGTGTCGGCCCGCCGGCCTGCAGTCACGCGCCGTGGTCGGCGGGGCGTCGCAGACGAACGACGGATCCGCCGACGGGCAAGCGGCGGAACGCGGGGACGGGCTCGACCGGATCCGGCGCTCCGTCCGGGCGACGGTGGAACGCCCGCCACTCGTCGATGAAGCGGCGGTCTTCGGGAGCGCGACTGCCGGAACGGTGCCTGCCGAGCACAAGCGCGGCGGCGAGGTGACGCATCGGTTCGTCCTCCGAGCGACGGATCGTGTGGGGTGTCCGTCTGGATCACACGTTCCGTCCGAGACGGTCCGCGCGGCATCGGGCGACGGCCCAATCTCGCGACCTCGCCTGCTTTAATCGGTTCCGAACGGACGTGTCGGAAGTGCGATCATGGCCGCCCATGACTGACGATCTCCCCGGCGACGCGTTTGCCACCCGCGCGGTGCACGCGGGCGCGGAACCCGACGAGGCGACCGGCGCGGTCGCGCCGCCGATCTACCAGACGTCGACCTTCGCGCAGGCGGGCGTGGGCAAGCCGCGCAACGGGTACGAGTACGCGCGGTCGCAGAACCCCACTCGGGAACGGCTCGAGCGCGCGGTCGCCGAGCTCGAGGGCGGGCGCCACGGGATCGCGTTCGCGAGCGGCTCGGCGGCCACGGCCGCGATCGCGCAGCTCGCGGCGGCGGGCGAGGAGATCCTCGTCGGCGACGACGTGTACGGCGGGACGTTCCGGTACTTCGAGCGGGTCCACCGCCCCGCGGGCGCGGCGAGCGCCCGGTACGTGGATCTCGCCGGCCACCCGGACGCCCTGTGGGAGGGCCTCAACGAGCGGACCCGGCTCGTGTGGCTGGAGACGCCCTCCAACCCGCTGCTCAAGGTCACCGACATCGCGGCCGCGGCGGCGATCCTCGGCGAGCGCGAGGCGCAGGCCGGCCGCCGCCCGCTCCTCGTGATCGACAACACGTTCTCGTCGCCTGCGATCCAGCGACCGCTCGAGCTGGGCGCGGACGTCGTGTTCCACTCCGCGACGAAGTACCTGGGCGGGCACTCCGACACGATCGTCGGCATCGCGGTCACCTCCGACGACGAGGTCGCTGCGCGGCTGCGCTTCCTCCAGAACGCGATGGGCGGCGTCCCCGGGCCGTTCGACTGCTTCCTCGTCCTGCGCGGGCTGCGGACGCTCCACCTGCGCATGGCGCGTCACAGCGCGAACGGGCTCGCGATTGCCCGCTTCCTGGCCACGCGGTCCGATGTGGCGTCGGTGAGCTACCCGGGCCTCGACCTCGGGGACCACGCCCACCCGCGCGCCGAGGTCGCCGCTCGCCAGATGCGGATCGACGGCCGGCCGGCATTCGGTGGCATGGTCTCGTTCGTCCCGGCTGCGGGCGGCGCCCACGGCCGGACCGCCGCGGAGCGCGCCGTGGCGATCTGCGAGACGACCCGCCTGTTCACGCTCGCGGAGTCGCTTGGCGGCGTGGAGTCGCTGATCGAGGTTCCCGCGGCGATGACGCACATGTCCGTCTCCGAGTCGCCGCTCGCCGTGGACCCGGCGCTCGTCCGGCTGTCGGTGGGCATCGAGGACGCGGACGACCTCATCGCGGATCTTGCCCGCGCGCTCGACGAGGCCTGACCCGGCAATCCCTGCAGGGCACGCCCTCCCCCGGGCGGTTCTACGGTCGCGTCGCGCGATCGCCGGATCGGCCGATGAGCGTCTGGTCCCACGTGTCCACCGCATTCGGCCTGTTGGGGCCACATCCCGTTCACCGAGCGAAGGATTCGTGGCGGCATGGGACCGTACGCTCGCTGGCGGCCGACGCATCCACCGGATGCAACGACACGTGTCACCTCTGGTTACGGCGTGCAACAAGCGGTAGCATGGCCACGGACCGGGCATTGCGGTCGTCCGCTACAATGCCGGCAACCGAATCGCAACCTTGACTGTGGAAGCCGACTCCCGGGCCCTCGCCCGGCACGCGCGGCCGGTCACGAACCGCGGGCGACGACGCCCGCTCCAGTCGAGGTACGGTCGTGACCATGACGAGCCCCGTCCCAACGTCGAACATCGGTCGGCGCGTGCTCGCCAACCTCCCCACCGCGCAGCTGTACGAGCATGCGGTGCGAGCGGGAGAGGGCGAGATCGCCGCCGAGGGGCCGCTCGTCGTGCGAACCGGCACCCACACCGGCCGCTCCCCGAAGGACAAGTTCGTCGTCCGCGAGCCCTGGAGCCAGGACAAGGTCTGGTGGGGCGACGTCAACCACGAGATCAGCGAGGAGCACTACGACCGCCTCCGCGCCCGGCTCGTGGACTACGTCAGCGACCGCGACCTCTACGCGCAGGACATGTACATCGGCGCACACCCCGACCACCGCCGGAGCCTGCGCGTGTACACCGAGACGGCCTGGGCGAGCATCTTCGCGCGCAACCTGTTCCGGGTGCCGCCCCGCGAGGACCTCGACGCCTTCGTCCCCAACTTCACGATCATCAACGTGCCGAGCTTCGAGGCCGACCCCGCCACCGAGGGGACCCGGACCGGGACGGCGATCCTGCTCCACCTCCAGCGGATGGAGATCATCATCGTCGGCACGAAGTACGCGGGCGAGATCAAGAAGTCCGCGTTCACGGTCATGAACTACCTCATGCCCGACGAGGGCGTGTTCCCGATGCACAGCTCGATCAACGTCGGGGAGCAGGGCGACGCCGCGATCTTCTTCGGGCTCTCGGGGACGGGGAAGACGACCCTCTCGGCCGACCCGCTGCGGAGCCTGATCGGCGACGACGAGCACGGCTGGGGCGACGGCTACACGTTCAACTTCGAGGGCGGCTGCTACGCGAAGACGATCCGCCTGTCGGCGGCGTACGAGCCGGACATCTTCGCCACCACCAAGCGGTTCGGGACGATCCTCGAGAACACCGACATGTTCCCGGACACCCGGGAGCTGGACCTCGACTCCGAGCGCTACACGGAGAACACCCGGGCGGCGTATCCACTCCACTTCATCGGCAACGCCGACCCGACGGGGGTCGCACCCGGGCCCCGCAACGTGATCTTCCTGACCGCCGACGCGTTCGGCGTGCTGCCGCCCATCTCGAAGCTGACCCGAGAGCAGGCCGCGTACCACTTCATCAGCGGCTACACCGCCAAGCTCGCCGGCACCGAGGTCGGCGTAGTCGAGCCCACGGCGACGTTCTCGGCCGGCTTCGGCGCGCCGTTCCTGCCTCGCCACCCGGGCGAGTACGCCCAGCTGCTGATGGACCGCCTCGACCGGTTCGAGGTCCCGGTCTGGCTGGTGAACACCGGCTGGACCGGCGGCCCGTACGGCACCGGCGAGCGGATGAACATCACCCACACCCGGAACATGGTCCGGGCGGCGCTCAACGGCGAGCTCGACGACGTGGAGTTCGTCGAGGACCCGGTGTTCCGGGTCGCCGTGCCGGTGCGCGTCCCCGGCGTCCCCGACTCGGTGCTCCATCCGCGGGCGACGTGGGCCGACCCGGACGCCTACGACCGGATGGCCCGCCGGCTCGCGGCGATGTTCCACCTCAACTTCGCGGCCTACGCGGGCGGCGTGCCGGAGGCCGTGCGCGAGGCCGGCCCGATTGCCGTCGACCTGACCGGGGTCCGCCTCGACACCGGCGTCGCCGCCGGCTGAGCGCGGGGCATTACCTACAATCGGGCGACGACACCTGCTGCGCCCGACCGCGGCGCCGTGACGCGCCGCCACACTCGAGGAGCACCTTCACCATGGCCCGCAACAAGGTCACCGTCATCGGCGCCGGCAACGTCGGCGCGACAACCGCCCAGCGCATCGCGGAGGCCGGGCTCGCCGACGTGGTCCTCGTCGACATCGTCGACGGGCTGCCGCAGGGCAAGGGCCTCGATCTCGCGGAGGCCGCCCCGGTCGTCGGTCACGACGCCAGGATCATCGGCACCAACGACTACGCCGATACCGCGGGCTCGGACATCATCGTCGTGACCTCGGGCATCCCGCGGAAGCCGGGCATGAGCCGCGACGACCTCATCGCGACCAACGCGGGCATCGTCGGCGGGGTCGTGAAGAGTGCGGCGGCGGTGTCGCCGGACGCGATCATCATCGTCGTCACCAACCCGCTCGACGTCATGTGCCACGTCGCGAAGGAGGCGTCGGGCTTCCCGCGCGAGCGCGTGATCGGCATGGCGGGCGTGCTGGACTCGGCGCGGTTCCGGACGTTCATCGCACAGGAGCTGAACGTGTCCGTCGAGGACGTCCACGCGTTCGTCCTGGGCGGGCACGGCGACACGATGGTCCCGCTCAGCCGCTACTCGACGGTCGCCGGAGTGCCGATCACGGAGCTGCTCCCCGCCGATCGCGTGAAGGCCCTCGAGGATCGGACCGCGAACGGCGGCGCGGAGATCGTGGGCCTGCTCAAGACCGGCTCGGCGTTCTACGCCCCGGCCGCGTCCACGTTCGATATGGTCGACGCGATCCTCCGCGACCGGAAGCGCGTCCTCCCGTGCGCGACGTACCTGCAGGGCGAGTTCGGCGTCGACGGCCTGTACGTGGGCGTGCCCGTCGTACTCGGACGCGACGGCATGGAGAAGGTGTTCGAGATCCAGCTCACGCCCGAGGAGCGGACCGCGTTCGACGCGTCGGTCGATGCCGTCCGGGAGCTGGTCGCGGCGCTGCCCGCCTGACCGCCGGATCCTGAGCCGGGCCACGCCCGGCGGCTAGACTCGGGGCGTGCCGGTGCTCCCGTTTCACCCCGTCATCGAGCTCGCGTTCGACCCCGTCGTCGACCTCGGCGACTGGCATGTCCGCCTCGAGACCCTCGGGATCGCGGCGGTCATCCTGCTCGCGCTGCTGCTCGCGGCGCGGGTCGCCCGCCGGACGCCGGTCGACTGGCTGCACGACGCGGATGCCATCGACCCCGAGAGCGGCCGTCCGAACCACCTGCGACGTGACGATCTCCTGTACATCGCGGTGGCCGCGCTGCCCGGGGCGGTGATCGGCGGGCGGATCGGGTACGCGGTCGACCACCTCGGCTACTACGCCGCGGACCCCGCGGCGCTGTTCGACATGAGCCACGGCGCCTACCAGCTGTCGCTCGCCGTCGTCGGCGGGACGCTCACCAGCGCCGCGGTCGCGACGCTGCTGGACGCCCCCATCCGGCGCTGGATGCACGCCCTGATCATGCCGCTGCTGTTCGCGCTCGCCGGCGGCAAGCTCGCGATGGTGCTCGGCGGGGACGGGCAGGGGATGCCCTGGGACGGCCCCTGGGCGACGGCGTACCTGGGCCCCGGGCCGTGGCTGTCGCTCGCCCCTGAGGTCCCTTCGCATCCCTCGCAGGCGTACGAGGCGTTCGCGACCATCGGGGTGATGGTGATCCTCGCCGCGGTGCTCGCGGCGGGCGCATTCCCGCGACGGGGCGCCGGCGCGTTCCTGCTTGGCCTCGCCATGTGGGCGGTCGCCCGGCTGCTGGTCGCCTTCACGTGGCGGGACCGCGCCGTGCTGGGACCGCTGTCCGCCGACCAGCTCATCTCGATCGCGATCGCGGCAGGCGCGCTCCTCCTGCTCGCGACCGGTGTCCTCCGCCAGCGGTCGGGCGCCGGCGGCCGGGCCGGGCCCGGAGCGCCCCGCTTCAGCGCCGAGGCGGAGCCCGACTGGCCCGACCCGGGAACGCGGCCCCGGATCTGAGGGCGACGCACCCTTCCGCCGGTGCCGCTCGGAGCGCAAACCCGGAGTAGAGTGGCGGGACCACATCAGCCGCCCGACCTCCGCAGGAGGACCCTCTCGACATGACCCAGGTCGCCGAGCCCGCGGGCTCCGTCTCCACCACCCTGCCCACCATCGGTCACTGGATCGGTGGCCGTCGCGTCGCGGGCACCTCCGGCCGCCAGGGCCCGGTGTACAACCCGGCGACCGGCGCGCAGGAGAAGTGGGTCGACTTCGCGTCGCCCGAGGAGCTGAACGCGGCCGTGGCCGCCGCGAAGGCCGCGTTCCCGGCCTGGCGTGCGACCTCGATCTCGAAGCGGACCGAGATCCTGTTCCGGATCCGGAACCTCGTGGACCAGCACCGCAACGACATCGCGGCGCTGCTGACCGCGGAGCACGGCAAGGTCCCGTCGGATGCGCTGGGCGAGATCGCCCGCGGCCTCGAGAACCTCGAGTTCGCGTGCGGGATCCCGCAGCTGCTCAAGGGCGGCTTCAGCGAGCAGGCATCGACGGGGGTGGACGTCTACCAGATCCGCCAGCCGCTGGGCGTCGTCGCCGGGATCACGCCGTTCAACTTCCCGGCGATGGTGCCGATGTGGATGTTCGCGAACGCGATCGCGTGCGGGAACACGTTCATCCTCAAGCCGTCGGAGAAGGACCCGAGCGCGTCGCTGTACATCGCGGAGCTGCTCAGGGAGGCGGGTGTCCCGGACGGCGTGTTCACCGTCGTCCAGGGCGACAAGGTCGCGGTCGACGGGATCCTCGAGCACCCGGACATCGCCGCCGTCTCGTTCGTCGGCTCGACGCCGATCGCGCGCTACATCTACGAGACCGGCACCCGCAACGGGAAGCGCGTCCAGGCGCTGGGCGGCGCGAAGAACCACATGCTGGTCCTGCCCGACGCGGACATCAACATGGCCGCGGACGCCGCGGTCTCCGCGGGCTACGGCTCGGCCGGCGAGCGGTGCATGGCGATCGCAACCGTGGTCGCGGTCGGCGAGATCCACGATCCGCTGGTCGACGCGATCAAGTCGCGGCTGCCGAAGGTGAGGATCGGCCCGGGCAGCGACCCGTCGTCCGAGATGGGCCCGCTGGTCACGAAGCAGCACCGCGACAAGGTCGCCTCGTACCTCGACAGCGCGACGGAGCAGGGCGCGACGATCGTCGCCGACGGGCGCGAGCACCCGCTGTACAAGGACTCGGACGGGTTCTTCCTCGGGACCTCGCTGATCGACGACGTGACGCCCGAGATGGACTGCTACCGCGACGAGATCTTCGGCCCGGTCCTCACCGTGATGCGCGTCGAGACGTACGAGGAGGCGCTGCACCTCATCAACGACAACCCGTATGGCAACGGGACGGCGATCTTCACCCGCGACGGCGGCGCGGCCCGGCAGTTCCAGTTCGACGTGAACGTGGGCATGGTCGGCGTGAACGTGCCGATCCCGGTGCCGGTCGCGTACTACAGCTTCGGCGGCTGGAAGGCGTCGCTGTTCGGCGACCTCCACATGTACGGCCCGGACGGGATCCAGTTCTACACGCGCTCGAAGGTCGT
>DASSRG010000020.1:0-20050 GCA_035701885.1 Candidatus Limnocylindrales bacterium | reverse complement strand
GACTCGTCGTCCTGCCTGACAATCGAACCTCCAGGCGTCGCGTCGAGATGCACCGCGCGACGCTCGACTCGGTGCTCCCGGCGCGAACCCGCGAGGTCCGCCGCTGGTCGAGGGACCCGGGCCCGGCCGTCGCGGGCATCGTGTTCATCCGCACCTCCGGCGGCAGCCGTCATCGGGTCGCGGCGCGTGCTGCATGACCCAACGCGCCGGCACCAGCCGTTAACGCGGCACGCCCGCCGAGCCGGCGGGCGTGGACGCGTTGGGCAACGAACGGAGCCGGGGCGATGCCCGGATGCGGTAGTCGGGAAGAGAGCGATCAGGCGCGAACGGCCACCGGCCGGCCGAACAGGCGCAGCTGGGGCTTCACCGGCTCCTCGACCTCGAGGCCGAGGATGCGCGCGGCGAGCTGCTCGAAGTCCTGCGTGATCCGCTCGCGCGGGCCGATCTCGAACAGCGTCCGCCCCTCGTTGTTGGCCTGGACGAGCAGCATCCCGCCCGACCGGATCTGCGCATACGCGGGCAGGTTCGCCGACCTCTCGATGTCCGCGACGGAGATGCCGGAGGCGGCCCGGTTCACGACCAGCGACAGCCGGTCCACCATGCCGAGATCCGCGGCGACGTCGCGCAGCTGGACGAGGGCGCGGATGGCGGGCACGTCGGGCGTGACGGGCACCAGGATCTGGTCCGCCCGCTCGAGCATCGCCCGGTTGAGCGGGCTGTACGACGGGTGGGCGTCGATGACGACGAAGTCCACGTTGCGGCGCGCGACGGCGATCGCGCCCGCGACCCGCTGCGGCTCGAGGAGCTCGGTGGCCATCGGGCTCGACGTCAGCGGCAGCACCTTCAGGCCCGACGTGTGGACCGATGCCATCTCGTCGAACGTGAGGACGGGCCCGCCGTCGATCTCGTCGCGCCACGTGTCCACGACCGTCGGCACGGCGTCCATGCCGAGCGACGTCGGGACGTGCCCCGTCACGGTGTCCGCGTCGAGCAGCAGCACGCGCTGGCCCTTCGCGACGAGCGCCGCGGCGAGGTTGGTGGCGATCATCGTCTTGCCGACGCCGCCCTTGGGGTTGAACACGACGACGGTCTTGCCCCGCCGGCCCCAGTCGGCCTGGTCGATCTCCGTCTGGAGGATCGGGCCGGAGCCGTCGTCGACGGCCGCGGAGCGGATGCACATCGCCTCCACCCGCCAGCGGATTGACTCGGCGGAGTAGGGGCGGATGACGAACTCGTCGTCCTGGTGCCCGGGCGCGCCCAGGTCCAGCGAGTCGAGCGACGCCTCGTCGACGACGATGAGCGCCGGGATCGAGCGGCCGCTCTCCTGGAGCGCGGCCCACGCGTCCTCGCCGTCGATGTCGGCCTCGGCGTCGATGACGGCCGTGACGATGTCACGCCGCGTGGCGACGAGGTCGGTGAGCTCTCGGGCGCGCCGGACGTAGATCGCGTCGAAGCCGCCCTCGTGGAGCTCGAGGCCGACCGGCTCGGCCTCCGAGTCCGGCAGCAGGATGGCGACGGCGGGGCGATGGAGGGATGCCATCGGGACTACGCCTCGGCCTCGGGATCGCGCGCCGCCACGTTGACGGTGCCGTCGCTCTGGCCGGTGACGCGGGCCGCGAAGCCCGGCATCGTCGGGATGACGTCGCGGAACGAGAGATCGGCGCGGTGCGTGACGTTGAACACGAACTCGCCCTCGGGGCCCGACGCGACGGCAACCGCCTGGACACCGGGCAGCCGCCCGAGGTGGCGCTTGAAGCTCGCGATGCTCGCGACCGACACCAGGCCCGACACCACGACCTGCGTGGTGCGCGGCTCGTCGCCCGCCTCGCCGTCGACGTGCCCGGTGAGGCTCGCGAGGCGCTCGCTGAAGGTCTCGGTCTCGTACCCACCCGCGTCGACGCGCGCGGCCATGGCCGCGGACGCCTCGGGGTCGTACTCCATCTCGTCGGCCAGCCGCCCGCCCAGGAGCTCGGCGGCGGTCTCGGCAACGTCGGCGGCGGCCTCGGCGGTCTCGGCCGACTCGGCGGCGGCCTCGGCGGCCACGACGGCCTCCGCGGCTGCCTCGAGCGCGGCCATGATCGCGCCGCGGTCGACCGGATCCCCGGCCTCCTCGCCCTCGCCCGTCGGGAAGCCCTCGGGGGTCTCGCCGGCGGCCCAGCGGGGGACGTCGCCGGCGTCGTCGCCGGTCGTCGCGGCGCCGTCCGCAGGCTGCAGCTCGGGGGAGTCGCCCCAGGCGCTGTCGCCCCAGCCGGCGTCCTGCGTCTCTGCCTCGGCCTCGGGCTCGGTGGCCTCCTCGGCCGGCGCGTACCAGTCGTCGACCGGCGCGACCGCCTCGGTGGACTCCGCCGTCGCCGCCGTCGCCTCGGCCTCGGGCGTCCCGGCGGTGCCTTCGAGGGTGTCTGCGCCCGCCTCGGGCGTCTCGGCCACCGCCTCGGCGACCGCCTCGGGCTCGTCGGTGGTGGTGTCGGTTGCCGCGGCCTGCGCGATGTCGAGCGTGCCGAGGTCCGCCCAAGCGGCGAACGACGGGCTCTCGGGCAGCTCCTCGGCCATCGTGGCCAGCTGCGCCGGATCGTCCTCGCGCTCGAGGCGCTCGCGGTACTCGGCCATGGCGGCCTCGAACCGCACCACCTCGGCGTGGACCTCCTCGACGCGCCGCTCGACGGCGGCCGCGTGTCCGGCCAGCTCGTCCTCGAGCGTCGACTTGCGAGCCGTGATCTTCGCGTCGGTCTCGTCCTTGATCCGGGCGATCTCGGCCTTCGACCACTCGCGGATCGCGGCGATATCGTCCTCGGACTGCTGCTTGAGGGTGGCGACCCCGTCGCTCGACGAGGAGCGGATGCTCTCCACCACCTGCGCCGACTCGGCGCGGACCTGGTCGAGCGTCTGCGCCTGGGCGGCGTCGGCGGTCGCGCGGATCGCCGCCGAGAGGTCGGCCATGATCCTGGTCGACTTCTTGGGCGCGGCCTTCGCCGGCGCGGCCGGCGTGTCCATGTCGAGCATTGGGGACGGCTCCTCGACTTCGGCGGTGGGGGTGGTCGCCTCGAGCGGCCGCTGCTCCGTCCTCGTCAGCCCGAGGGCGGCGTTGAAATCGGACCCGGGCCATGCCGGTTCTGCGGATTCGGGCGTCGCCGGCTCCGCCTCGGTGACGGGCTCGGCCTCGGACGCGGCCTCGGCGGCCGCCTCGTCATTGGAGCGATCCGAGCTCCACGGAAGCCGGAAGCCCGAGCGGGTGTCGGTAGAGGCCATGGCGGGAACGATCCTCGTGTGTGTGCAGGGTCAGCCGGGGTTGCTTGGACGCACACTAGGCGCGCGGGTGCCCTGCGGTGGAGTCGCTAGAGGTACCAGCGGGTCATTCCGGTGGTACCGCCGGATGGGGCCGGTGCGCGTGCGCATCGGGCGTCGGGGCTACGATGGGCCGATGGAACCGAGCGCCATCGACACCGGGTTCGACGGGCGGCCGGGCGTTCCCGACCGCTTCGGCCGGGCGCTGCGCGACCTCCGGATCTCGGTCACCGACCGCTGCAACTTCCGCTGCCCGTACTGCATGCCGGCGGAGGTCTTCGGGCGCGACTTCGCATTCCTGCCGAAGGAGCTCGTGCTGTCGTTCGAGGAGATCGAGCGGCTGGCGCGTGTGTTCGTGTCGCTCGGGGTGGGGAAGCTGCGGATCACCGGCGGCGAGCCGCTGGTCCGGCGGGACCTGCCGGTGCTGATCGCCGCGCTCTCCGCGCTCCGGGCGCCCGATGGGTCGGCGGTCGATCTCACGCTCACGACGAACGGGTCGGCGCTGCGTTCTCTTGCTGCGCCGCTGGCCGAGGCGGGATTGGGGAGGATCACCGTCTCGCTCGACTCGCTCGACGACGAGGTGTTCGGGACGATGAACGGGGTCGACTTCCCCGTCTCTCGCGTGCTCGACGGGATCGCCGCGGCGCGGGCGGCCGGCCTTTCGCCGATCAAGATCAACACGGTCGTGCGCCGGGGGATGAACGAGTCGTCCGTGCTGCCGCTGGCGCGATGGGCGCGCGAGGAGGGGCTCATCCTCCGGTTCATCGAGTACATGGACGTCGGGCATTCCAACGGCTGGCGGCTGGACGACGTCGTGCCGGCGGACGAGATCCTGTCGATCATCGATGCGGACATGCCGCTCGAGCCCGTCGAGGCGCAGTACCGCGGCGAGGTTGCCGGGCGGTACGCGTACCGGGATGCGTCTGGCGAGCTCGGCGTGATCGCATCGGTCACGCGCCCCTTCTGCGGCGACTGCACGCGGGCTCGGCTGTCCGCGGAGGGGTCCCTCTACACATGCCTGTTCGCCGTGAGCGGGACTGATCTCAAGGGGCCGCTCCGGGCCGGCGCGTCCGATGCCGAGCTGGCAGACCTGGTCCAGTCCGTATGGGCCGTTCGTGCCGACCGCTACTCCGAGCTCCGCAGCGCCGCCACCGAGCGGCTGCCCAAGGTGGAGATGTTCGCCCTCGGGGGGTGAGTGGCTCCTCGTCGGCCGCCTCGGCCGACTGGTCCGGTGGCCTCGCCGTCACCGCCGACACCGTTCCGCCGGCACGCCCCGCAGCCCGGCGGCCCGGTGCACACTCAGCGTCCATTGGAAAGGAAAGTTCGCCGCCGCGCTCGCTGGGTGTGCGTGCGGTGACAGTCGCTCGTCAAGTTGCGCGCTGAGTGTGCTGGCGGATGAAGGTCTCGCTGTAGTGGACGATCACTGACCACGCGGATTGAGCCAGCGGTAAGCCACGATCCGCATGATCGCGGCGTGTCCACCCGAACCGATCCCGCAGCCGCCGCCCGACGTCGGGTCACGCGGCAGCTCGAGGAGCTCGTCGCAGACCTGCGATCGGCGCGCGTTGCGCTCGGGTTGTCCCAGGCGGCGGTCGCGAGCGCTGCGGGCGTTTCCCGGGTGCTCCTTGGCCGGATCGAACGGCTCGAGCTGGCCCGCGTTCCGCATGGCGACCTCGGGGCGATCGCCGCGGTCCTCGGGCTGGACCTCAGGATCGGCGCCTGGCCGGCAGGCGATCCACTGCGGGACAGCGTGCAGGTCCGGCTCCTCGAGGCCGTTCGTGCCCGGCTGCATCCGACCCTCGGTTGGCGGACGGAGGTGCCGCTGCCGGGTGCCGGTGAGCGCCGAGCGTGGGACGCGGTGATCACGGCCCCTGATGGCTCGGTGGGGATCGAGGCGATCAGCCGGTTCGGTGCCGCCGAGGCGACGATTCGCCGAGTCAACCTGAAGCTCGCCGATGACCCGCGGATCGCCCGAGCGGTGCTGGTGGTCAGCGACACGAATCGGAACCGCGACGCGCTGCGGTTGGCCCTTGCGACGGTCCGCGCCGACTTTCCTCTTCAGACGCGCGAGGTGTTCCAGGCACTCGAAGCCGGTCTCGTGCCCAGGCTCGGTGGCGTCGTGCTGCTGCGGGTGCCCCGGCAGGAGGGCCGTCCACAGGCTGTCCACAGCGGGGGAAAAACCGTGGATGCCGGAGGCGGGGCGACGGCGAAGTTCGTGGATAAGCCGGTTGGACGCCGGGACCAGGCCCCGTAACGTAGTCCTTGCCCGAGGGGCCACACGGAAGGACCGGAGCGGCGGAGATCGCCTCAAAGCAGCTCCACCCGGTCGGCAGCGATCACCTCAATGCCAGCCGGCACCGGACCCGCGATCACATCAAGGGGTCCGCGCTCCGTCGGCAGCTCGGACGCTTCGTGACCAGTCGGCGGTCGCCCGCGAGGGTGGACGACGCCTGGGCGCCCGGCGGGACGTGACTGGCATCCCGGTGTCAGTACTCCCACCGGGCGTCGAAGTTTAAGGCGCCGGGGAGTGTGCGACCGCCGCGCGGCTTGCCGTGCGGCGGCCACAACGAACGAGACCACCGCCGGCGCCGCCGCACACCGAGCAGCGGCGGCGCCGGCGGCACCCCGACCGGCCAGGGTCGGCCACCGGCCAGGACCCGGCCACCGGGCCGGGACCAAGCCACGAGGCGCCCCTTCCTCGCATCGCCGCCGTCTATGCTCCGGCGATGACCACCGACGTCGACCCCACCCGTCCGATCCCACCGTCCGAGCAGCCCGCCCGACTCGCCGCCCTCGTCGCGGCCGTGCACGCCCGGTCGGATCTCGTCCCGCGCGTCGGGATCGTCCTGGGCTCGGGGCTCGGCAGCCTGGCGGACGGCGTCGAGGACCCGGTGTCGATCCCGTTCGACGAGCTGCCGGGCTGGCCCGCAGCCACCGCGCCGGGCCACGTCGGTCGCCTGCTCCTCGGCACGATCGCCGGCATCCCGGTCGCGGCGCTCCAGGGCCGGTTCCACCTGTACGAAGGAAACGACCCCGGCCTCGTGGTCCAGCCGGTCCTCCTGTTCCGGCGAATGGGCGCCGAGCTGGTCGTCCTCACGAACGCGGCCGGCGGCGTCAACACGTCGTATGGCCCCGGGACGCTCATGGTCATCAGCGACCACCTGAACCTGACGGGCCGGACGCCGCTGCTCGGGCCGAACGCCGACGAGATCGGCCCGAGGTTCCCCGACCTCACCGACGTCTGGACGCCGGCCCTCCGGTCACGGCTCCACGACGCGGCCCGCGCGGAAGGGATCACGCTCGAGGAGGGGGTGTATGCGGGCCTGCTCGGCCCGTCGTACGAGACGCCGGCCGAGGTCCGGATGCTCCACGCCATGGGCGCGGACGCAGTCGGGATGTCGACCGTGCTCGAGGCGATCGCGGCGCGCTGGGCCGGCCTCGACGTGTGCGGGGTCAGTCTCGTGACGAACGCCGGCGCGGGCTACAGCGGCCAGCCGCTCACGCACGAGGAGGTGCTGGAAGCCGGGGCGGCGGCCGGACCCCACCTCGCCCGCGTCCTCCGCCGGTTCATCGCGGACCTGCCGCCCGCCTGAGCGGCGCCGGCCGAAGGCGACAGACGCGCTACCGCTGCCCGGCGGCGTTCTTCGCCGCCCGATCGAGGATCCAGCCGAGCAGGAACACCCCGAGGAAGATCACGACGAACAGCACGAGCGGGTGCACGTAGCCGGACCACGCGGTCCCGGGGATGGCCGACGCGCCGGCGATCGCGGCGGCGATGACGAACGCGACGACGCCGATCGTCGTGACGGTCTTGCTGGGCTTCTTCACTGGAGCACTCCCTCGAGGTTCCGCCGGTCAGCGACCGGTGACGGACCGTCGCGACGTCGTACCGGTGGACAATGCCGCACCCGGACTCACGCGTCCAGCCGTCGCGGCGGCGCCTCCACTGATGCGCGGTCGATCGTCGGGTCGGTCCCGGGGGAGGCGCACACGAAGTACCGCAGCAGCAGCCGCGAATCGTTCACGACGCGATGGGGCCTGCCAGGCAGGATCCGGATCCCCTTGAGCGGCTCCAGCGTCTCCTCCACCTCGCCGACCTGGATCGTCCCGCGTCCCTCGAACACCACCAGCGCGTGCTCGGCGCCCGGGTGGACATGCCACGCGTCGGACGCGCCGGGGTCCAGCTCCACCTCGGTCACGGTGAATGTCACGGACCCGAAGTCGCCGGGCTGCACGAGCAGCCGCCGCCGGATCCCGTCCTGCTCCACGACCCGCGCCTCGCCGCGCCGCCGCACCGGCTCGCCCTCGTCGTGCCACCGCCGGAGCATCTCGCCCAGCCGCCGTGCCGCGCCATCGGCCTCCACGGCCGCGAGCAGCGCGAGCGCGTCGGCCGATCCCTCGTTGCGCACCCGATGGAGCTCGGATGGCGCCTCGTACAGCACGTCGCCGGCCCGGACGATCGCCTGCCTCGCCATCCCCTCGCCGTGCTCGAACACGAGCTCGCCGCCGGCGAGGTAGACGACGGTCTCGACGCCGTGCCGGTGGGGTCCGATCTCGACGCCGGGGGCGATCCGGTTGAACTCGAGCCGGATCGTCATCGCGCACGCGGGCGGATGGCCTCGACCCCCGCCCCTGCGGTCACGTGACCGGCAACTCCCGACCCCGGGCCCGCGCCTCGTCCCGCTTCTGCTGCCACGCGGCGAGCACGTTGTCCTTGTGCGGGCGGATCGGGCAGTGCTCGTCGCGGTTGTTGAACTCGTCGCAGTAGCCCAGCGGCACGCACTTCGGCGCGAGGAACGAGCCCAGGAACGGGGACACGTCGAAGATCTCGTGGCGGATGAGCTGGAACAGCCGCCGGATCTCCCACTGGGCCATCGTGCACAGGCGCAGGCCGGACATGTGGATGAGGGCCCGCAGGTTCGTGGTCATCACGAGGTTCGTCCGCGTCGCGTTGGGGAACACGAACCGCGCGTCCTCGCCGGGAACACCCGCCTCCAGCAGCTCGCCGTACAGCGACAGCGACCCGTCGACCTGCTCCTCGTACCGCGCGCGCAGCTCGGGATCGCCCTCCGCGATCGTCGCGGGCAGCATCGTGGCCGCGCCCTTGAACTTGACGTAGCGCTGGCTCTGCTGGTCGAAGGCGACGCCCGCCCGATGACGCACGAGCTGGTGCGACAGCGTCCGCGAGACCCCCGACAGCGCGAACGTGAACACGACGTGCTCGATGGTGGACCCGTGGCCCGACTCGATGACGTTCGAGATCAGCCGCTGCATCGACGCCGGGTTGATCTCGCCCGCGGTCGCCCGGCGGAAGATCTCCTGGGGGTCGAGCTCCGAGTAGCAGGTGCGGCAGGCGGTGTACACGAGCGGCACGTAGAACTGCTCGACGATCTCCTTGGTCGGGAACAGGAGCTTCGCCTGCATGCCCAGCTCGTGGCGTCCGGGATTGCGCGGGATCGAGGTCTTCGTGCGCTGCGGAGCCGGGGCCTCTGCCATGCCCGAAGTCTACCGGCGCGCCGGGTGCGCCGGAACCCCGAAGCTCTCGAGTCTGTCCACCGATCCGGCCGTCACGCCGCCGCTGCCGCCGCCTCGAGCCGGCCTCGGTCGACGTGCCGGAACCACGTCCAGTACAGGATCGTCGCGATCGTGTAGAGGCTGATGATCGTCACGAAGTTGATGGCGTAGCCGAGGTCGAAGCCGACCGTCGCCTGGAGCAGCGCGTAGAACGTGCCGCCGATGACCCAGCCCACCTGCCACAGGACGCTCATCGCCGCGGCCAGCGTCGCCCGCTCGCCGGGCGTCACCTGCTCCATGGCAAAGGCGTTGAAGATCGGGTTGCCGGCGTTCATGAGCGAGTTCCGCACGGCCATCGCGAGGATCACCGTCCACAGGATCGGCGAGAACCCGAGCACGACGAGGAACGGGATCGACGCGCCCTGGACGATCACGACCGACGTGATCTGCCCGAACCGCCGGGCGAGCCGCGGCTGGAGCAGGATCGCGACGACCGTCCCCAGCGAGGTGAGGGCGAACACCGCGTTGAGCTGGGCGAGGTCGAGCCCGAACTTGCGCTGGACGTAGAGGTTCAGGAACGGGATCACCTGCCCGGCGCCGATCGAGATCAGGAACCCCGGGATGACGAGCTTGGCGAACCGCTCCCGGTCGCGGACCGTGATGCCGAGGATCGCGCGCGACGTCCGCGGATGCGGCTGGAACGCGGCCGGCTCACCGAGGTAGCCGAGCCGGCGGGGCAGCGTCCGCGACGGGCGGTCGTCGGTGAGCCGCAGGACGGTGACGAGCCCCAGGGCGAGGAGCACGGTCATGATCACGAGGATGATCCGGTACGTCCCCGGGCCGTCCGGCGCCAGTCCGATGGACGAGGCGATCCAGGTCGCCACGACGCCGCCCAGCACCGCCGCGCCGATGTTGGTGACCTGCTGGATCGCGAACTGCATCGCGAACAGCTCGTTGCGATGCGCGGGATCGGAGTGCTCGGTGAGGTACGGCGACACGACGACCTGGAACGTCTGGTTGCCGACCGCCCACAGCGCGGCCGCGGCAAAGATCACGGGCAGGGCCTCGCTCGCGAGCAGCGCGACCAGGGCGAGCAGCCCCGCCCCGATCCCAGCGAGGAACGCCGCTCGCCGCCCGAACCGGTCCGAGAACGCCGAGGCCGGGAACGCCATGAGCGCCGCGGCCGCCGACCCCACGGTCGCGACCAGCCCGATCGTCTGCGTCTCGAGCCCGAGCGCGGCGAGGTACAGGTTGAAGTCGATCCACCACAGGCTGACCGCGGCCCCGGAGACGAGGCTGGTGACGAGGATCAGCCGCGCGTCGCGGCGGTACTGCCCGTAGGCCCGGAACGCCAGCGATCCGAGCCGGCCGCCGCTGTTCACGCCTCCTCGAGGACGTCGCGGAGGTCCTCGAGGTAGCCGGTCCAGTAGCCCTCGTGGTCGTCGCGGGCCCCGGCGTCCAGCCCCGCCTCGTCCCAGCCGTCGTGGCGCAGCCGGACGACTGACCCGCCGTCCCGCGGCTCCACGGTCCAGGTCACGGTCGTCGCCTCGCCGGGAGGCGCGTCCTCCCATGCCCAGCGATGGGCGAACGCGCGCCCGGGATCGAGCACGAGGATCTCGCCACGCACGACCGAGCCCTCGCCGAAGTCGAGCCGGTACGGCTCGCCCACCCGTCGCGGTGCCGACGCGTCGGTCAGCCACAGCACCACGCGCGCGGGATCGGTCAGCGTCCGCCAGGCGGTCTCTGGGTCCGCCCGCGTCTCCACGTCCAGCTCGATCGGCCGGACGCGCCCGTCCTCGGTCACGATCGCCTCCGGGTCAGTCAGGGTTCAGTAGTAGTCGGAGCAGGACAGGAAGTAGCCGCAGCGGCAGATGAGCTTGCACTTGCGCTCGTCCATCCGCGCGCCGCAATTCGCGCAGGTCAGCATCAGGTCGCCCGGATCCTCGGGCTCGATGCCACCGTCCAGCGCGGCGGTCTCGCCCAGCAGCATGATGGGGCTGCCGGGCGCGAGGTCGGGTCCGGCGTCGACGAGGTCCATCGACGCGATCGTACGCCCGCTCAGGTGGTCGCGGAGGACGATGCGGGACTCGACGCCGCCGAGGAGACGATCTCCCGCATCATCGCCGCCAGAAGCCGCTCGCCGGCCTCGCGGGGCATCGCGGCGCCCTCGGCGAACGCCCGCCGCAGCTCCGGGTCGGGCGTCTCCGGGTCCGGGATCGTCAGGAGCCGGCTGGGGGTGATCGTGGCGAGGCGGGTGCCGGTCTCAGCCGTCCAGCGGCTCCCGATGCCGAGGGCGAGGTACGAATCCCGGGTGCGGCCCAGGCCGTAGAGCGTTGCGCCGAACGCGTTCAGCACCAGCGTGATCCCCGACACGTCGCCCGCAACCTCGAATGCCGTGAGGGCGGTCGAGTAGTCGGCCACGGCAGCGAGCCGCTCACCCATCGTGTCGTGGCTGAGCCCGCGCGTGAACAGCGCCCACGCCAGGTCGAACGAGTCTTCCAGCCGCTCGAACGCGCCGATCGCCTCGGTCAACACCGGCACCGCGCCGACGGCATCGTCGCCGTACAGGTGGCCCATGCCGATCGCCCACTGACAGCGGGCGCTGCCGCCGTCGTCGCCGAGTCGCTGGAAGATCTCGAGCGCCTCGCGCGCGAGCCGGGTGCCGGATTCCGCGATCGAGCGCGACCATTCTTCGACGCCCGTTGACGCCGTCGGCGCGAAGCCCAGGTTGTAGAGGGCGTTCGCCAGCTCGCGGTCGTCGCCGAGCCGTCGGGCCTCCTCTGCGGCCGCCTGGTAACGACGATGCGCGTCGACGATGTCGCCGCTCCAGTACGCCAGGCCGCCGGCGACCTCCAGCGCCCGGAGGCGCGCCACGCTCGGTTCCTCGCCCCACGGCATGGCGAGGACCGCGTTGGCCCTGGCGCGCGCCTCGACCAGGTGTCCGCGCATGTGCCAGAACCGGAACAACGCCCCGAGGAAGGCGGACGCTCGCTCGCCGTCGCCCGTCTCGATCGCGTACGCGAGGGCGGCCCGCAGGTTGTCGTGATCGTCCTCGAGGTGGTCGAGCGCCGCCGCCCGGTCCGCCGCGTGGAGGCCGGCGGCCGCCGCCTGGGCGAGCTCGAGGAATGCGGCGCAGTGGCGCTCCCGGAACGTGGCGACGAGCCCTTCGCCGCCCGCGGCCAGCTGCTCCGCCGCGTACTCCCGGATCGTCTCGAGCATCAGGAATCGCGCGTCGCCGTGGACGTCGTCCAGGACCCGGATCAGGCTCTGCTCCGCGAGCGACTCGAGCCTCGCGAGGACGTCCAGGTCCGGGGTTCCGTCCGCGTCGCTGCCGCACACGGCCTCGGCCGTCTCCAGCGTCGCGCCGCCCTCGAACACCGACAGCCGGGCGAACAGGCGCCGGCACTCGTCGTCGAGGAGGTCGTGGCTCCAGGCGATCGCGCCGCGGAGGGTGCGCTGGCGCTCCGGGAGGTCGCGGCCGCCCGCTGAGAGCAGGCTCATCCGGTCGCCAAGCCGCGCGACCATCGCCGACGGCGTCAGGACGCGGACCCGCGCCGCGGCGAGCTCG
Organism: Candidatus Limnocylindrales bacterium; assembly: GCA_035701885.1. GTDB lineage: Bacteria > Chloroflexota > Limnocylindria > Limnocylindrales > CSP1-4 > CAIXZV01. The sequence continues at coordinate 7,686 of DASSRG010000020.1, read as the reverse complement.
ATCGCAAGGGGGAGCCCGTCGAGCCCGCGCACGATCTGCGCGATCGCCGCCGCGTTCTCGGCCGTGACGGTGAACCCCGGGCGGACGGCCATCGCGCGCTCGACGAACAGGCGGACGGCCTCGGTGTCCGCGATCCGTTCCGGGTCGGTCTCCGACGCCGGCGGGACGGGGAGCGGCGGCACCGCGAACTCCTGCTCGCCGGCGATCCGGAGCGGCGCCCGGGAGGAGACGATCACGCGCAGGCCCGGAGCCCCGCGCAGGAGCTCCGCGACGACGGGCGCCCCGGCGACGACCTGCTCGAAGTTGTCGAGCACGAGGAGCGCGGTCCGGTCGGCGAAGTGCTCGAGGATCCGCTCCAGCGGCGTCCTGGCGGGCGACAGCAGCCCGACCGCCGTCGCGATCGACGACGCCACGAGGTCAGGCTCGGTGACGGAGGCGAGCGGGACGAACCACACCCCGCCCGGCGTGTGCGGCACGAGCTCCGCGGCGACGGCCAGCGAGAGCCGCGTCTTGCCGGTGCCGCCGGGGCCGACCAGCGTGAGCAGCCGGGTGCGTGTCAGCAGGTCCAGCACGCGGTCCACCTCGTCCCGCCCGACGAACGAGGTCAGCTGCGGCGGCAGGTTGTTGGGCGTGGCGTCGAGCGAGCGCAGCGGCGGGAAGTCGCGGTCCAGCCCGGGCGCCTCGACCTGGAGGACCCGCTCGGGCTTCGGGAGGTCCTTGAGCCGGTGATCGCCGAGGTCGCGGAACCGGATCTCGTCCAGATCCCCGGCGAGGATGCGGGTCGGCTCGGAGACGACCACCTGGCCGCCGTGCGCCGTCGACGCGATGCGGGCCGCGCGGTGGACCTCGAGGCCGACGTAGTCCCCCGCGACGACCTGCGCCTCACCGGTGTGGAGGCCCATCCGGACGCGAACCGGATCCCCCGGCCACCCCTGCGCCGCGATCGCCCGCTGCGCCGCGACCGCGGCGCGGATCCCGGCCGCCGCCGACGGGAACGCGACGAAGTGCGCGTCTCCCTCGTTGCCGAACGGCACGCCGCCCTCGGCGATCGCCGCCTCGACCACGAGCCGTGCCTCGGTCGCGAGCAGCTCCCCGTAGGCGGCGTCGCCGAGCTCGGCGACTCGCCGGGTGGAGCCCTCGATGTCGGTGAACAGGAACGTCACGGTCCCGGTGGGGAGGGACGGCGGGCTGGCGGACGGCTCGGCGGCGGTCACGGGATCGGGTCTGTGCGGTGCGGTCGTCAGGCGTGGGTCAGGTGCGGTGGTCCGTCGTCACCTCGCGCAGCCGGGCGGCGACCACCCGCAGCACGGCGAGGGCGACGCCCGGCTCCTCACGGAGCACCCGCTCGAAGTCCCAGGACGCGATGGCGAGGCACCGGGTGGGCGCCTCGGCGACGACCTGCGCCACCCGCGGTCCGCCGTCGAGGACCGACAGCTCGCCGAAGAACTCGCCGGGGCCGAGGTGGGCGACGGTCGTCCCGCTCCGGACCACCTTCACGCCGCCCTCCACGATGATGAAGAACCCGGTGCCGATCTCGCCTTCGCGCGCGATCACCCGGTCGGCGGGGAAGTCCACCTCGATGGCGACCGCGGCGACGCTCGCGAGGTCGCCCGTGTCGAGGCCGCCGAACAGCGGGCAGCCGCCGATGAGCTCGGCACGGCGATCTGCGGTCAGCGTCATGCGCCCTCCTGGTGGCTGGACCGTCATCGTGCGCCGCCCGGCGCCCGCGCGTCAATGCGCGCACGATCGGGCGCAGGGGCGCGACGATCGGGCGCAGGGGCGCGACTCGTGTGCATCGGGCCTGCGTGTGTGCAACGATGCGCCGTGCGGCCGGCGGCCGCGTGCACCCCCGGGGACTGGAGGCGACGAGCGGTGGCGACGCGCGAGGAGATCGCGGACATTCTCGCGGGCTTCGCGCTGTTCGGGGACCTGCAGACGCCGCAGCTCCTGGGCGTGGCGGGCACGTTCGAGGAGGTGTTCTTCCCGCAGGGGGAACGCGTCCTTCGCCAGGGGCTCACCGCGACCGGCTTCTACGTGATCCTCGAGGGCGACGCGGACGTCCAGATCGACGGCACCAAGCGGGCGACGCTCCATCGCGGCGACTTCTTCGGCGAGGTGTCGATCATCCTCGGCGAGCCGCCCACCGCGGACATCGTCGCGGTGACCCCGTTGCACTGCCTGGCGATGTCAGGTCCGTCGGTCGAGAGCTTCCTGCTCGCCCATCCGCGGGTGATGTACCGGATGCTCCAGGCCCAGGCACGCCGGCTCCGCAACGCCAACCGCTGGCGGAGCTAGCCCCGTGGCCGATCCCGCCACCGCCGACCGCCCGTTCCCGCCCGGCGAGTATCCGCTGATCATCGTGGGCTCGGGGCCCGGCGGGCTCCAGCTGTCGTACTCGCTGAGCCGGTACGGCATCCCGCACGCCGTCATCTCGCGGGACCCGGCCGCCGGCGGGATGTTCCGCAAGTGGCCGTTCTTCCAGCGGCTGCTGTCGTGGACCAAGCCGTTTGCGCCCGCGGAGCGGAGCTCACGCGAGTACCAGCGCTACGACTGGAACAGCCTCATCGCCGACGACCCGGCCATCCGGTCGCTCCAGGCCGAGTTCATGGACGGCTCGTCCTACTTCCCCTCGCGCCCCGAGATGCAGGCGAACCTCGAGGCATTCGCGGAGCGTGCCGGCGTCGCCGTCCGCTACGGCTGCGAGTGGCAGGCGACGGCGAAGGAGGACGGCCCGGACGGCTCGACGACGTTCGTCCTGACGACCTCGGACGGGGTCTACCGGACGCCGAACCTCGTGCTCGCCGTGGGCGTCGCGGAGCCGTGGAGCCCGTCGCCGCCCGGGATCGAGCTCGCCCGCCACTACGCCGACACGCGCGAGGCGGAGTGGTACGCGGGCAAGCGGATCTTCATCATCGGCAAGCAGAACTCGGGCTTCGAGCTCGCGTCCGGCCTCGCGTCGTGGGCATCGACGATCACCGTCTGCTCGCCGTCGCCCGCCAAGACGTCGATCGAGAAGAAGTCGCTCGCCGGCGTGCGCGCCCGCTATGTCCAGCCGTTCGAGGACAACTTCCTCGGGCTCGGGGTGAAGATCCTCGATGCGTCGATCGCCGCAATCGTCAGGGACGGCGACGCGCTGCGGGTCGATCTCAAGCGGACCGACACCGGCGAGGACCTGAGCGTCGAGGCGGACGAGGTGATCGCCGCGACCGGCTTCACGTGTCCGCTGCTGGACCTCCCGGGCCTCGGCGTGACGACCTTCGGCCAGGCGAAGCTCCCGGCGGTCACGCCGCTGTGGGAGAGCGCCAACGTCCCGGGCATCTGGTTCGCGGGGACGATCACCCAGGCGTCGCCCGGGCTGCGGAAGCACGGCATCGGCGCGTACTCGGGGGCCGTCCAGGGTCACCGGTACAACGGCCAGATCCTCGCCCGGCACATCGCGGAGACGCGGTTCGGCGTCGCGATCGACCGGCCTGCCGTGGACCAGGACGACATCGTGCCGTACCTCCTGCGCGAGGCGACGTGGGCCCCCGAGCTGTGGCACCAGAAGGCCTACCTCGCACGGGTGATCTCGCTGCAGGACGAGGACGGGTTCCGGGACGAGGGGATCCTGCCGGTCGTCCACGCCCTCGACGGGATGGCCGAGGACGTGATGTGCATGACCGTGGAGGCCGACGGGACCGGCGCGATCTACCCGGTGGTCTACGTGCGCCACGACGGGCGGCTCGCGGAGACGGCGTTGCCGGGACATCCGCTGCTGGATTTCGAGACCCCGGCCCACCATGCGGCCCTCCGCGAGGCGCTCGCGGGTGTCCTCCACGCGGCGTCCGCCGCCTGAGGGTGTCGGCGGGACGACACGCTGCCAGTTCGCCGTAACCGGCTACCTGTCGATCGATTAGCCATTGACGACTAATCGGTGTTCGGGTAGGCTCCCGCGGATGACCGCTCCGCTCACGGGAATCGTGCTGTTCGGCGACGTCGTGGCCTCGCGCCGGGACCCGGGCGCCACGGCGTGGCTCCGTTCGCTGTGCGCCGATCTCGACGACGCCTACCCGCGACCCGAGCGACTCGCCGCGTTCGGGTTCACGCAGGGGGACGAGGTCCAGGGCCTCCTCGCCACGACGGCCGACCCGTTCCGGGCGATCCTCCGCGCCGGCCTCCGCCCGGACGCGCGCGCGCTCCGCTGGGCGATCGTGGCCGGGCCGATCGAGCCGGGATCGGGACCCAGCACGGAGCGCACCGGGCCGGCCTTCCACGTCGCCCGGGACCTGCTCGCCCGCGCGAAGGCACAGCGGTTGGGCCTGGTCGCGGTGACAGGGGACGCGGCGACCGACGGGCTCCTCGCGGACCTCGGGCCGCTCCTCCCGGCGCTCCTCGACGAGCTGACGCCGCGGCAGCGCGAGATCGGGCGGCTGATCGTCGTGGACGAGCTCCGCCGGGCCGAGGCCGCCGAACGACTGCACGTCTCGCGCGCGACCGTGTCGGTCATCGCGGATCGCGGCCACGTCCGGCACCTCCAGGGCCTCGCGCGTGCGATGGCGACGCTGTTCGCGGAGGGCGTCGCGCGGTCGCGTGCAGGCGTCCGCCAGGCCGGCGCCGGGAGCGCGGCGTGATCCCGGACACGACGCTCGTCATCGTCTGGCTCGTGTTCGCGCACCTCGTCGCCGACTTCGTGCTGCAGAACGACTGGATCGCGCTCAACAAGGGCAACGGGACGCGCGAGGGGAACAAGGCGCTCCTCACCCACGGCTTCCACGTGGGCCTGTGCCTGCTGCCCGCGGTGTTCGCGTTCGGCCTGCCGGGCCTCGTGTACCTCGTGCTCGTGGTCGTCTCGCACATGCTGGTCGACCGCTGGAAGGTGCAGGCGACCCGCCGCGCGGAGGCCGCCGCCCAGGAAGCCGCCGTCCTGCGCATGGAGCGCACGGGCGAGATCCCGCCCTCGGGGCTGGGCGGCGCATGGACCCCGTGGCCCGGGATGCTGTTCCTCGCCGACCAGGCGCTCCACATGACGTTCGCGATCGTCGGGTGGCTGGTCATCCTCGCGGGCGTCCCGCTGACGGCCGTATGGGTCGACTTCGTCAACCTCGTCCTGCGCGACTGGAACCGGACGACCGTCAACGCCGCGATCCTCACCGGGGTCGTCCTCGTGTCGCTGTTCCTCGTCAATACCCGGGGCGCGTACTACTTCGTGCTCGCGCTCGTGTCGCCGCGCGACGTCCGACGGGTCGGCGAGGCGATGCAGGCGGCGGCCGCGGCGGCGCCGGCGACTCCGGCTGCCCCTGCCGGCTACACCGTCCGGGTGGGGCCGCTCGTCGCGACCGTCGAGCCGTCCGTGGCGGGCGCGGGCGCGGCGACCCCGGAGGCCAGGGATTCGACGACGCCTGCAGAGGAGGGCGCGATCGCCGTCGGAGCCGGACCGGCCGAGACTTCCGCCGCCGATCCGTTCGCGAAGCCGGTGACGCCCGCCGTGCCCGTGGGCGCGCCCGCCCGGATCGGCGCGACGATCGGGGCGCTCGAACGGCTGCTCATCGTGACCTTCATCCTCACCGGGACGGCGGCGGCGGTCGGCATCGTCATCGCCGTGAAGACGCTGGCCCGGTTCAAGCAGCTCGACGACCGCGGGTTCGCCGAGTACTACCTGCTGGGCACGCTCGCCAGCGTCTCGGTGGCGATCGGGTCCGCCTATCTCGCAGTTGCGGCGTTCTCGTCGCTCCAGTAGCGGGCGCGGCGGGAGCCGCTAGACCAGGGTGCGCGGGATCGTCTCGCGCCACTCGCGCCCGAAGAACGGCTCTCCGTCGAGGCTGACGTCGAGCGCGACGCGGACCTCGAACGCCCCTTCGTCGCTCGTGATCTCGCCCCGCGCCCGGATGTCCGCGTCCCAGCCGTCGCCCGTGTAGCGATAGACGACGTCGCTGTCGAGGCGCGCGCGGGCCGGTTCGGGATCGGAGGCGGTCAGCACGAGCCGCTCGGAGGCGTACAGCCGCGACCCATCCTCCTGGGTCGTGGCGCCGCCGTCGAAGATCGTGACGGTCGTCGTGCCGCCGAGGACCTCCTCCTCGATCCGCCACGCCGGCGGATCCTCCTCGGACGAACCGACCTCGCGCATGACCACGGGATCCGTGCGGAAGGCGGGCGGGTCGAGCGTCGCAACGTCGTCCGGGAGCACCGGCAGCTCCAGCCGCGACGGTGTGGCGCCGCCGTGGTGCACGCGCAGCTCTCCGGGGAGCGGTGACGGCCACAGGACCGGCCACAGCGACGTGAGGACGGTGAGCCGGATCCGGTGTCCCGGGGAGAACCGGTAGCCGGTCGTCCGCAGCGGGATCCGCACCTCCTCCGTCGCGAGGCCGCGCGTGGGCATCGGCGAGGGGTCCGTGTCCGAGAGTCGATGGGTCAGGTTCAGCACGCCCTGCGCCACCAGCGACGAGGTGCCGTCGGGCGCGACCTCGGACAGGCGGACGACGCACGTCGCGATGGGCATCGTGGCGGTGAGATGCAGGAGCGCGACGGGGACGCCGATGACCGACACGGCGTCCGTGAGCGGTTCGCTCGTCCAGGTCACGCCGCGCGCCTCGTCCGGGCGGAGGTCCCGGGCGAGCCCGTTCGGGTGCCAGCCCGCGCCCCACGACAGCGGCCCGCTCGTCCCGACGGTCGCGCAGTGCCGGATCGCGATGACCCCATTGCCGGGCGGCGCGTCGCCGAGGAGCGACCCGTCCCCGAGGTGAAGCGTGCGTGACGTCGTGCCGCCCACCGGGAATGCGCCCGCCGCTCGCCAGCGGCCCGGCCAGCCGGCCGGAAACGGCTCGGGCTCGGCGTACTCGTGCTCGAACCAGCTGAGCGCCGGCTCGTGCTCCCAGCCGTTCTCGAGGCCCTTCAGGTAGCGGTCGAAGAACCGGACGAGCTCGTGCAGCCAGTCGAGGTTCGGCCCCGGGTAGGCGTCGTCGGGGAACGAGTGGACCCAGTTGCCGACGAGGGTGCGGACCGCCGCGTTCGTACACCGCTCCTGGATGCGGAAGGCGGGATCGACGTACGCGTCCGACCAGCCGGCGACCTGGAACACCGCGCACTCGAGCGCCTCGTAGTCGGGGGCGAGCGAACCGCGGCGCCAGTACGGCCCGTCGGTCTGGTTCCGGATCCAGCCCATGAGCCAGGGCGGGGTCGCGTCGAGGCGGGCGCGCCACTCGTCCTTCCAGCCCTGGCCGCGGAACGGCGGGTAGGGCGGCATCGCGTTCATGCCCAGCTGGCTGACGGCGTACTGGCTCTTCTCGCTCGCGGTCACGCAGCCGCCGCGGATGTGGACGTCGTCGCGGTAGCGGTCGTCGGTGGCGTACATCGGGAGGATCGCGCGCAGGTGCGGTGGCCGGAGCTTCGCAACCTGGATGGACGTGAAGCCGCCGTAGCTGATGCCCCACATCGCGACGTTGCCGTTGCACCACGGCTGGGCCGCGAGCCACTCGACGGCGTCGTACCCGTCGAGGGTCTCGGCCTCGGTGTACTCGTCGAGCGCCACGCCAGGGCTGGAGCCGGTGCCCCGGACGTCCAGCCGGCACAGCGCGAAGCCACGCGCCGCCAGCCACTCCCCGCGGGCGGTGTCGCCGTTCCGGCGCCAGCTGTCCTTGCCGTACGGGATCATCTCGAGGATGACGGGGTATCGGTCGTCGGGTGCCGGGGCGGCCGCGACCGGCAGCCACA
>DASSRG010000019.1:0-2701 GCA_035701885.1 Candidatus Limnocylindrales bacterium | reverse complement strand
GCGCCTGCTCCGCGCGATCTTCGGCGAGAAGGCGCGCGAGGTGAAGGACTCCTCGCTCCGCCTCCCGCACGGCGAGCGCGGCAAGGTCGTGGAGATCCGCGAGTTCCGCCGCGAGTGGAACGACGACCTCCAGCCGGGCGTCAACCGCCTGGTACGGGTGTCGGTCGCCCAGAAGCGCAAGGTGTCGGTCGGCGACAAGATGGCCGGCCGCCACGGCAACAAGGGCGTGATCGCGAAGGTCCTGCCGATGGAGGACATGCCGTTCCTCCCGGACGGCACCCCCGTCGACATCGTCCTCAACCCGCTGGGCGTGCCGTCGCGCATGAACATCGGCCAGATCCTCGAGACGCATCTCGGCTGGGCGCTGTCCGCGATGGGCTACAAGGCCGCGACCCCCGTCTTCGACGGCGCGACCGAGGACCAGATCCAGGAGGCGCTCGAGGCCGCGGGGCTGCCGAAGGAGGGCAAGATCGAGCTCCGCGACGGGCGCACGGGCGAGTCGTTCGACCGCGCGATCACCGTCGGGCAGATCTACATGCTCAAGCTCCACCACCTCGTCGAGGACAAGATCCACGCCCGCTCGACCGGCCCGTACAGCCTCATCACCCAGCAGCCGCTCGGTGGCAAGGCGCAGTTCGGTGGCCAGCGGTTCGGCGAGATGGAGGTCTGGGCGCTCGAGGCGTACGGCGCCGCGAACATCCTCCAGGAGCTGCTCACCGTGAAGTCGGACGACGTCCTGGGGCGCGTCCAGACCTACGAAGCCATCGTCAAGGGCGAGGAGATCCAGCCCCCGCGGGTCCCCGAGTCCTTCAAGGTCCTCATCAAGGAGCTGCGGAGCCTGGGGCTCAACGCGGAGATCCTCGACCAGAACGACGAGGAGATCCCGCTGGCGGAGGACGACGCCTCCGGCTACCTGCTCCCGGATCTCGGCGGGATCAACCTCGCCGGGTTCGAGGACTGATCCGAACCTTTCCTAACGCGGGGAGCGGCGTCCGGCCGGCCCGCCCCCCGCTCGCACACACGCACATCGCGCCGCCTTGGCCAGGGTGACGCGGAGGAGTCCGATGCTCGAGGTCAACAACTTCTCGGCGATCCGTATCTCGCTCGCCAGTCCGGACCAGATCCGGGAGTGGTCGAAGGGCGAGGTGACGAAGCCCGAGACCATCAACTACCGCACGCTCAAGCCGGAGAAGGACGGGCTCTTCGACGAGCGCATCTTCGGTCCCACCCGGGACTGGGAGTGCTACTGCGGCAAGTACAAGCGGATCCGCTACAAGGGGATCATCTGCGACAAGTGCGGCGTCGAGGTCACCCGCTCGAAGGTCCGCCGGGAGCGCATGGGCCACATCCAGCTGGCCAGCCCCGTCTCGCACATCTGGTACTTCAAGGGCACGCCGAGCCGGCTCGGGATCCTGCTCGACATCAGCCCGCGCAACCTCGAGCGCATCCTCTACTTCGCGCTGTACATCGTCACCCATGTCGACGAGGAGGCGCGCCAGCGCGCCCTGAAGGCGCTCGACGAGCAGTCCGAGGGCCGGGGCGGTGCCGGTGGCGAGCGCCTGGCGGAGCTCGAGGCGACGCTCAAGGCCGACGTGAACCGCAAGCGCGACGAGCTGAAGGCCGCGCTCGCGAACACGAAGTCCGAGGTCGAGGCGGCCCGCAACACGCAGATCGAGGACGTCGCGCGCGAGGCGCAGGCCGTCGAGGCCGCGCTGACCGAGCTGGGCAAGGACGAGGCGACCGAGACGATCGCGTTCGGCCCGACCGGCGAGGTCGTCGTCGAGGCCGGCGCGAAGGGCGGCAAGGACGCCCTCGCGAAGCTGCGCAAGATCGCGACCGCCGAGACCGAGCGCATCAACAGCCAGTCCGAGCAGCGCGTCTCCGACGAGGAGCGCATGACGGACCAGAAGGTCGAGGACCTCGTCGCGGCCATGGACGAGAGCCTGCGCGCCGAGCGCGAGTCGCTCGCGTCCGAGGCCCAGGGCCAGAAGGACGAGCTCAAGCAGGCGCGCGCCGAGATCGAGGCGCTCAAGGCGCTCACGACGATCGGCGAGACGGAGTTCCGCCAGCTCGACGAGAAGTACGGCGCCGGGTCCAAGACCGGGCGCATCTTCTGGGCCGGCATGGGCGCCGAGGCCGTCCGCGACATCATCGTCCGGATGGACCTCGAGGAGCTCAGCCGGGCCCTCCACGCCGAGGTCCGCACGAGCTCCGGCCAGCGGCGCAAGAAGGCGATCAAGCGGCTCCGCCTCATCGAGGCGTTCCGTCGCTCCGGCAACCGCCCCGAGTGGATGATCCTCTCGGTGCTGCCGGTCATCCCGCCCGACCTGCGCCCGATGGTCCAGCTCGACGGCGGCCGCTTCGCGACCTCCGACCTCAACGACCTGTACCGCCGCGTCATCAACCGCAACAACCGCCTCAAGCGGCTCCTGGAGCTCGGCGCGCCCGAGATCATCATCCGCAACGAGAAGCGGATGCTCCAGGAGGCGTGCGACGCGCTGATCGACAACGGCCGCCGCGGCCGCGCGATCGCCGGCACCGGCAACCACCGCCTCAAGTCCCTGTCCGACATGCTCAAGGGCAAGCAGGGCCGGTTCCGCCAGAACCTGCTCGGCAAGCGCGTGGACTACTCCGGCCGCTCGGTGATCGTCGTCGGCCCGGAGCTCAAGCTCCACCAGTGCGGCCTGCCCAAGAAGATGGC
>DASSRG010000018.1:0-9589 GCA_035701885.1 Candidatus Limnocylindrales bacterium | reverse complement strand
GCGGCCTTCGCCGGCGCGGCCTCGTCAGCCTCGGCGGTCTCCACCCCGAGGGCGGCGAGCGGCTCGCTCGGGATCTCGATGACCTGGGCGGTGCCGCCCGCGGCCTCGATCTTCTCCCGGGCGCTCCTCGTGAACGCATCCGCGAGCACGAACAGCTTGGCCGACACGTCGCCCGCTCCGAGCACCTTGAGCGGCAGGCGGTCACGGCGGACCAGCCCGGCCTGCTTCAGGGTGTCAGCGTTGACGGTGACCGGGGCCTTGCCGTCCGACTCGAGCTTGCCGGCGTCGATCGCGGCGCTGATCGCGCCGACGTTGACGACCTCGTACTCGACGTCGTTGATGTTGCGGAAGCCGCGGAGCTTGGGGATCCGGATGTGGAGCGGCGTCTGGCCGCCCTCGAACCAGGCCGGGATCGACGCGCCGGCGCGCGAGCGCTGGCCCTTCGTCCCGCGGCCCGCGGTCTTGCCCTTGCCGGCCGCGATGCCGCGCCCGACCCGGGTCTTCTTGGTGACCGACCCCGCGGCGGGGCGCAGGTCGTGGGTCTTCATCTACTTCGTCTCCGGGGTCGTCGCGCCCTCGGGCAGCTCCTCGACGGTGACGAGGAACCGGACCTGGCGGACCATGCCGCGGACGGCGTCGTTGTCCGGGAGGACCGACGAGCTGCCGATGCCGTGGAGGCCCAGGGCGCGGATCGTCGCCCGGTTCCGGGCGATGTGGCTGATCGTGCTCTTCGTCTGGGTGACGCGCAGCTTACCGGGCATCGGCGCCCTCCCCGCCGCCGGCGAGGGCCGCGGCCGGCTGGCCGGGGACGCTCAGGCGGAGCTGGACGCCGCGCTGGCGGCTGAGCTCCTCGACGGAGCGCAGGCTCTGCAGGGCGTTGAGCGTGGCGCGGGTCACGTTGACCGGGTTGGTCGAGCCGTGGACCTTGGCCAGGATGTCGTGGATCCCCGCGGCCTCGACGACGGCGCGCACGGCACCGCCGGCGATGACGCCGGTCCCCTTCGAGGCCGGCTTGAGCAGCACCTTGGCGGCGGCATACTCCTCGCGGACCTCGTGCGGGATGGTCGTCCCGATCATCGGGATCTTCACGATGTGCTTCTTCGCGTCCTCGACACCCTTGCGGATGGACTCGGGGACGTCCCCGGCCTTGCCGAGGCCCACGCCCACGTGGCCGTTGCCGTCGCCCACGACGATGACCGCCGAGAACGAGAACCGGCGGCCACCCTTGTGGACCTTGGCGACGCGGTTGATCTGGACGACGCGCTCCTCGAGCGCGAGCTTGTTCGGGTCGATGCGGGCCACCGGCGTGTCCTCTAGAAGTCGAGGCCGGCCTCGCGGGCCGCCTCGGCGAGCGAGCGGACTCGCCCGTGGTACTTGAAGCCTGCCCGGTCGAACACCACCTGCTCGACCCCGGCCGCCTTGGCGCGCTCGGCGACGAGCTGGCCGACGCGCTTGGCGCCGTCCGTCTTCGTGCCGCCCGCGCTGCGGAGGCCGGTCTCGAGCGAGGACGCGGCGGCCAGTGTGGTGCCGCTGGTGTCGTCGATGACCTGGGCGTAGATGTGGTTCAGGCTGCGGAAGACCGCGAGGCGCGGACGCGCCCCGGTCCCCGACAGGCGAAGCCGGAGCCGAGCGTGGCGCTTGGCGCGCGACGCGCTGCGGCTGGCGACAACCTTCTGCGTCATGGCTACTTCTTCCCGCCGATCTTGCCGGCCTTGCCTGCCTTGCGGCGGACCTTCTCGCCGGCATACCGGACGCCCTTGCCCTTGTACGGCTCGGGCTTGCGGGTGGCGCGGACCTTCGCCGCGACCTGGCCGACGAGCTCCTTGTCGATGCCCACGACCGCCAGGCGGGTGGGGTTCTCGACCTCGAAGCTGATGCCGGCGGGCGGGTCGATCTCGATCGGGTGGCTGTAGCCGAGCGCGAGCTGGAGCTTGTCGCCCACCTTCTGCGCGCGGTAGCCAACGCCGACGATCTCGAGGCCCTTGCGGTACCCGTCGGTGACGCCGACGACCATGTTGTTGACGAGCGTCCGGGTCAGCCCGTGGAGGCTCTTGTCGAGCTTGGTCTCCGTGGGCCGGGTGACGACGATCGTGCCGTCCTCCTGGGCGACCTCGATGCGCGGCGGGAGCTCACGGGTGAGCGAGCCCCTGGGGCCCTTCACCGTGATGACGCGCCCGTCCAGCGCGACGTCGACGCCGCTGGGGACGGTGATGGGGAGACGGCCGATTCGGGACATGGCCGCCTACCAGACGTACGCGAGGATCTCGCCGCCGAGCTGGGCCTGCTTGGCCTGGCTGCCGGTCATGATCCCCTTCGAGGTGGAGACGATCACGATGCCGAGGCCGCCGAGCACGCGCGGGATGTCGGTCTTCTGCGCGTACACGCGCAGACCCGGCTTCGAGATCCGCTTGAGGCCCGAGACGACCGGCACCTTGCCGTCGACATACTTGAGCTCGATCCGGAGCATCTGGGCCGGCCCCGCTCGCTCCTCGCGGACGTCGGCGATGAAGCCTTCCTCCTTGAGGATGCGGGCGATCTCGCGCTTCGTGCGCGAGGCCGGCACCACGACCTCCGTGTGGCGCGCCCGGGACGCGTTGCGGACACGCGTGAGCATGTCCGCGATCGGGTCGGAGACGTTCATTTCGTTACCAGCTCGACTTCGTGACGCCGGGGAGCTCCCCCACGAGCGCCTTCTCGCGGAAGCAGATCCGGCAGAGCGCGAAGCGGCGCATGTAGGCCCGCGGCCGGCCGCACACCGAGCACCGGTGATACGACTGGACCGAGTGGGCCGGCGTGCGCTTGGCCTTCGCGATCAGGGACTTCTTGGCCATCGGTACCTCCCCCGCGCCTACGAGGCGAAGGGCATGCCGAGGAGCTCAAGCAGTTTCTTGCTCTCCTCGTCGGTCTTCGCCGTCGTCACGATGCTGATCTCCAGCCCGCGGAGACGGTCCACCTTGTCGTAGTCGATCTCCGGGAAGGCAAGCTGCTCCCGGAGGCCGAGCGAGTAGTTCCCGCGCCCGTCGAAGGACTTGCCCGGAACGCCCCGGAAGTCGCGGATGCGCGGGAGCGCGATCCGCGTGAGGCGCTCGAGGAAGTCCCACATGCGCTCCCCGCGCAGCGTGACCTTCACGCCGATCGGGTTGCCCGTGCGGACCCGGAACTGGGCGATCGACCGCTTGGCGCGGGTGACGATCGGCTTCTGGCCCGTGATGAGCTGCAGGTCGCCGACCGCGGCATCCACCGCCTTCGCGTTCGTCAGGGCCTCGCCGAGGCCGATGTTGACGACGATCTTGTCGAGGCGCGGCACCTGGTTCGGGTTGCCGTAGCCGAACTGCTTCTGCAGCGCGGGCACGGCCTCCGTGGCGTACCGCTCCTTCAGCTGGCCGCTCACGACTTCACCTCCAGCGGCTGGTCGCAGTGCTTGCACACGCGGACCCGGGTGCCGTTGTCGAGCGTCCGGTGAGCGATCCGCGTCGGCGTGTCGCAGTGGTTGCACACGACCATCACCCGGCTGACCGGGAGCGGCATCGTGTGGTCCAGGATGCCGCCCGGATCGACCGTCGGCATGGAGCCCGGCCCGCCCTGCGTGCGCTGGCGCGGCTTGGTGTGCTTGCGGGCCACGTTGAGGCCGTGGACGACGACGAACACGCCACCCTTGGCCGACGTCCGGCGGTAGCCGGAGCGGGCAGCCGAAGGCGCGGGGTCGCGCCGGATGACCTGCTCCACCTCACCGCGCTTGCCGGCATCGCGGCCGGCGAGCACGACGACGGTGTCGCCCTTGCGGATCTCAGGCACCTTCGTCCGGTGCTCGATGGACCGTTCGGTCATCACAGCACCTCCGGGGCGAGCGAGACGATCTTCATGTAGTTGCGGTCCCGGAGCTCGCGCGCGACGGGCCCGAAGATCCGGGTGCCGCGCGGGTTGCCCTGGTTGTTGATGAGCACGGCCGCGTTCTCGTCGAAGCGGATGTAGCTGCCGTCGGGCCGGCCGATCTCCTTGCTCGTGCGCACGATCACGGCACGCACGACGTCGCCCTTCTTGACCGGGGCATTCGGGATCGCGGTCTTGACGCTCGCGACGATCACGTCGCCGATGCCGGCGACGGTCTTGCGCGAGCGACCCATGATCCGGATGCACTCGATCGTGCGGGCGCCGGTGTTGTCGGCGACGCGCAGCCGGGTGGAGGCCTGGATCACGAGGCGTCCTCCTCGGCGGTCTCGGCCGGCTCGTCAGCCTCGGCCGTGCGGCCGGGGTGCGCGGCGGCGTGGATCGCCTCGGTGGTCTCGGGCTCCTCGGCCACGATGGTCTCCCCGGCCCGCTCCTCGCCCGCGCGGGAGAGGACGGACACGAGGCGCCAGCGCTTGGTCGCCGAGAGCGGGCGCGACTCCTCGATCAGGACCGTGTCACCGATCCTGGCCTCGTTGTTCTCGTCGTGGGCCGCGAACTTGGTCGAGGCCTTCATGACGCGCTTGTACAGGCGGTGGCGGGTGAGGCGCTCGACGGACACGACGATCGTCTTGTCCATCTTGTCGCTGACCACGCGCCCGACCTTCGTCTTGCGCTGTCCCTTCACGGGGGTGCTGGCTCCTGCGGTGGGCATCCCGACGCTCCTACTCCGCCGAGCGCGGGGCGCTTGCGCGCTCGCGCTGAACGGTGAGGATCCGGGCGATCGTCCGTCGCGTCGCCGGGATCTGGCTGTAATCCTTGAGCTGCCGGGTCGAGAGCGCGAAGCGGGCCTGCCACAGGTCCTGCTTCGCCTCCTTCAGCCGGTCGTCGAGCTCGCGATCCGTGAGCTTCCGGACCTCACCGATTTCCATCGGTGGCCTCCTTCCCCGCGCTGTCGCGCACGACGACGCGGGTCTGTACCGGGAGCTTGTGCGAGGCGAGACGCATGGCCTCGACGGCCGCATCGTGCTCGACTCCCGCCATCTCGAACAGGATCCGGCCGGGGCGCACGACGGCGACCCAGTGGTCCGGCGCGCCCTTGCCCGAGCCCATCCGGGTCTCGGCGGGCTTCTTGGTCGCGGGCTTGTCCGGGAACACCCGGATCCAGATCTTGCCGCCGCGCTTGACCGAGCGGGTCATCGCGCGTCGGGCGGCCTCGATCTGGCGGGCCGTGATCCAGGCCGGCTCGAGGGTGGCCAGGCCGTAGTCACCGAAGGCGACCGTGTGCCCACCCTTGGCCATGCCGGACATGCGGCCGCGCATCACCTTGCGGTGCTTGACGCGTCGCGGCATCAGCATCGCTACACCCCCTGCGCCGCGGCAGCGGCGGTGGCGGCAGCGGCGGCCTCGCGGCGGCGCTTCTCCACGGGGATCTCGCCCCGGTAGATCCACACCTTGACGCCGATCCGGCCGTAGGTCGTGTGCGCGTGCACCTGCCCGTAGCTGATGTCGGCGCGCAGCGTCCCCAGCGGGATGCGGCCTTCGCGGTCCCACTCCCGGCGGCCCATCTCGGACCCGCCGAGGCGGCCCGCGAGGGCGATCTTCACGCCCTTCGCGCCGGCCTTCATCGAGCGCTGGATCGACTGCTTCATCGCCTTCTTGTAGGCGACGCGGCGGGTCAGCTGCTGCGCGATGTTGAGCGCCACGAGGTACGCGTCCAGCTCCGGCTGGCGGATCTCCTTGATCTCCAGCTTCACCTTGCGCTTGGTGACCTCGCCGATCTCCTTGCGCAGGATCTCGACGTTCTGGCCGCCGCGCCCGATGACGATGCCCGGCTTCGCGGTGTGGATGGCGACCGTGACGTGGTTGATGCCACGCTCGATCTCCACGCCGCTCACGCTGGCGTTCGCCAGCCGCCGGTCAAGCAGCTGCCGGATCGCGATGTCCTCCTTGAGGAGGGCGGTGTACTCCTTGTCGGCGTACCACTTGGCAGTCCACGTGCGGGTATAGCCCAGGCGGTAGCCGTACGGATGGACCTTGTGTCCCATGCCTAGGCCTCCCGGTCGGCCACGACGATCGTGATGTGCGTCATCGGCTTGTGGATCGGGAACGCCCGACCCTGTGCCCGAGGCCGCCAACGCTTGATCGTCGGACCTTCGTTCGCGATCGCATCGGCGATGTAGAGCTCATCTGCCGTGCGACTCATGTTGTTCTCGGCGTTGGCCGTCGCGCTCTTCAGCACGCGCGCGACGTCGCGCGCGGCCGCCTGCGGCATGAACCGCAGGATGGCGGCGGCCTCCTCCACCGGCTTGCCCTTGATCGCCTCGGTGACGAGGCGGGCCTTCCGGGTGGAGCCCCGCAGGTACTTGGCGGTAGCTGAAACGCGCATCGTCTCCCCTACCGCAGTCCGCCGGACCGATCGGCGTTCTTGCCGTGCCCGCGATACGTGCGGGTGGGCGCGAACTCGCCGAGCCGGTGGCCGACCATGTTCTCCGTGACGTACACCGGCACGTGCTTGCGGCCGTTGTAGACCGCCACCGTGTGGCCGATGAAGTCAGGGAAGATGACGGACGCGCGGGACCAGGTCTTGAGGACCTTCCGTTCGTTCCGCTTGTTCATGTCCTGGACCCGGGCGAGAAGCCGGGGCTGGACGAACGGTCCCTTCTTGACCGATCGCGACATCTCTGGCTCCTTCCCTTAGCTCTTGCGATGCCGGCTGCGGACGATCAGGCGGTTGCTCGCCTTGCCGCGCCGCGTCCGGTAGCCCATCGCGGGCTTGCCCCACGGGGTCTTCGGGGGCATGCCCGTCGGGGACTTGCCCTCGCCACCACCGTGCGGGTGATCCCGCGGGGTCATCGCGACGCCCCGGACCTCCGGACGCTTGCCCATGTGGCGGGCGCGCCCGGCCTTGCCGAGGCTCTGGTTCTCGTGGTCGAGGTTGGAGACCTGGCCGATGGTCGCCACGCACTTCATGGGCACGCGGCGCATCTCGCCCGACGGGAGCCGGACGGTGGCGAAGTCGCCTTCCTTGGCGAGCAGCTGGGCGGACGTACCGGCCGAGCGGACGATCTGGCCACCGCGCCCGGGGACGAGCTCGATGTTGTGGATCGTGGTGCCCAGCGGGATGTTCGCCAGCGGCAGCGCGTTGCCGACCCGGGCCTCGGCCGACGGACCGGAGACGACGACGTCGCCGACCTTGAGGCCGTTGGGGAGCAGCATGTAGCGCTTCTCCCCGTCCCGGTAGTGGAGCAGGCCGATCCGCGCGGAGCGGTTCGGGTCGTACTCGATCGTCGCGAGACGGGCGGGCACGCCGAACTTGTCGCGCTTGAAGTCGATCCGCCGGTAGTGGGTCTTCTGCCCGCCGCCGCGATGGCGGACGGTCAGCCGTCCCTGGTTGTTCCGACCCGAGCCGCGCTTCATCGGCTCGAGGAGCGGCTTGTGCGGCTGGTCGGTCGTGATCTCCTCGAACGTCGAGCGGGTCATGAACCGCCGGCCCGGGGAGGTGGCCTTGTAGCTTCGGAGCGGCATCGCTACACCCCCTCGAAGAATTCGATCTTCTGGCCGGGGGCGAGGGTCACGATGGCCTTCCGCCAGTCGGGCGTGTGGCCGACGATCCGGCCTCGCCGCGTGCCCCGCTTCTTCTCCTTGCCCTTCGAGGTCAGCACGTTGACGGCGACCACGGTCACCTTCTCCTTGCTGTACAGCTCCTCGACGGCGGCCTTGATCTGGATCTTGTTCGCCTTCTCGTGGACGGCGAACGTGTACTTGCCGCGCCCGGACTCGTCGATGGACTTCTCCGAGATCACGGGGCGGAGGATGATGTCGGCGGCGGTCAGGGCGCTCACGCGTACACCTCCTCCATGCGGGCGAGGGCCGGCTGCTCGATGACGACGGCGTCCGCGTTGAGCAGGTCGACGACGTTCAGCGAGTCGGCGAGGATCACCGACACGGACGGCAGGTTGGCGGCCGACCGCAGCAGCAGCTCGTCCTTGGCGGGTGCCACGACGAGGACCCGCTTCTCGTGGCCGTCGCCGGCGTTGAGCGCGGACAGGACGGCGGCGAAGGCCTTGGTCTTCGGCTCGGCGTCCATCGCGAACTGGTCGATGACGCGGATCGCGTCGTCGTTCAGCTTCGCGGTCAGCGCGGAGCGCAGCGCGATCCGGCGCATCTTCTTCGGCAGCTTCTGCTCGTACGAGCGCGGGTGCGGGCCGAACACGACACCGCCGCCCTTGTAGTGGGGCGCGACGCGCGACCCCTGGCGGGCGCGGCCGGTCCCCTTCTGGCGGTACGGCTTCTTGCCGCCGCCGCGGACCTCGCCGCGGGTGCGGGTGTCGTGGGTGCCCGTCCGGCGGCCGGCGAGCTGGGCGACGACCGCCTGGTGGAGGACGGCCTCGTTGACGGGGGCGGCGAACAGCGCCTCGGCGAGGTCGACGCTCCCGACGGACGCGCCGGTTCGGTCGTAGAGGGTGGTCTGGGGCATCGTCAGGCCTTCTTCACGAAGGTGAGCGCGCCGGGCGCGCCGGGGACCGATCCCTTGACGAGGATCAGGTTCCGCTCGGCGTCGACGCGGATGACGCGCAGCTTCTTGATCGTGACCCGGTCGTGGCCCATGTGGCCGCCCATCTTCAGGCCCTTGTAGACACGCCCTGGGGTCGTGCCGGGACCGATGGAACCGGGCTTGCGGTAGTTGTCGGAGCCGTGGGTCTTGGGACCGCGCGAGAAGTTGTGGCGCTTCACGGTGCCCGCGAAGCCCTTGCCCTTCGACACGCCGGTCACGTCGACCAGGTCGCCTTCGGCGAACACGTCGCCGACGGTGATCTGCTGCCCGAGCTCGTAGTCGTCGGCGCTGTCGAGCCGGAACTCGCGGATGTCGCGCACCCGCGGGAGGTCCTTCAGCTGGCCGGCGACCGGCTTGGTCAGGCGGCGCCGCTCGCCGGCGCCGAGCTGCACGGCGGTGTAGCCGTCGCGCTCGTCGGTCCGGAGGCGGGTCACGGTGTTCGGAGTCACCTCGACGACCGAGACGGCGACCATGGTGCCGTTCGGCTGGAACACCTGGGTCATGCCGACCTTGCGGCCGATCAAGCCAATCGTGTGCTGGCTCATCGGACGCGCTCGCTGATGCGGCGCATCGCCGCGTTGCCGGCTCCGCGCGCTCGCTCACGCACAGACGTGCGCTCGCTCGCGTGCTCGCCGGCGCCTTGCGCTGCGCGCGCCTGAGCGCGCGCTGGCGACATCACTTTGGTGTTCATCACATCTTGATCTCGATGTCGACGCCAGCGGCGAGGCTGAGTCGCATCAGCGCGTCGACGGTCTTCGACGACGGATCGAGGATGTCGATGAGCCGCTTGTGGGTGCGGATCTCGAACTGCTCCCGCGAGTCCTTGTCGATGAACGGCGACCGGAGGACCGTGAACTTCTCGATCCGGGTCGGCAGCGGCACCGGGCCGACGACGTCAGCGCCCGTGCGCTGCGCCGTCTCCACGATCTGGGCTGCCGACTGGTCGAGCAGCCGGTGGTCGTAGGCCTTGAGGCGGATCCGGATCCGCTGCTTCGCCATCTCGAGTCCCTATGCCGTGATGCTGGTGATGGCGCCGGCACCGACGGTGCGGCCGCCCTCGCGGATGGCGAAGCGCTGGCCGACCTCGAGGGCGATCGGGGTGATCAGCTCGACCGTCATCTCGACGTTGTCGCCGGGCATGATCAT
>DASSRG010000017.1:0-8480 GCA_035701885.1 Candidatus Limnocylindrales bacterium | reverse complement strand
CCGCGGCCGCATCGTTGTAGAGCTGCTCGGCGAAGCGCATCGCCTGCGCGATCGTCATGCCGGTGGACTCGTGGTCTTCTGCGCGATACGCCTCACGCAGGGCCATCAGCCGTTCGAAGTAGAGCTTCCGCTCGTATCTGGTCATCTCCGGTTTCTCCCTGGATCCCGTGTGGGATCTGATGACCACACGATGGGCTAAATCCGGGTGTGTTCCATCGGGCTGGAGGATTAATCCGATGCCCATGGGTATCCCCATTCGCGATCGCCGAATGTCGATGGGCAGGCTCGACCGATGTCCAGCCGTAAGGCACTCAGGGATGCGTTTCCCCGGTGACGAGGGGCCCGCCGCTCGCGCACACTCCGGTGCATGGCGGAGATCGTCGGGCGTGACCGCGAGCTGCGGATCGGCGAGGCATTCGTGCGCGACCTCGCCGCCGGGCCGGCGCTGTTGCGGATCGAGGGTGAAGCGGGCATCGGGAAGTCGACGCTATGGGAGGCGATCGCGGAGCTGGCGTCGGCCGCCGGCCTGACGGTTCTCCGCGCGCAGCCCACGGCCGCCGAGACGGCGCTGACCTTCTCGGCCCTCGCGGACCTCCTGGGCACCGTGCCGGACGCGGAGCTCGAGCCGCTGCCCGCCGTCCAGCGGCGCGCGATGGAGGTCGCCCTGTTCCGGGCGGAGCCCCCCGAGCGGCCGGTGGAGCCGGGCGTCGTCGCGGCGGCCACCCGGAGCCTGCTGCGGTCGCTCGCCCGGTCCGCGCCGGTGGTCGTCGCGATCGACGACGAGCAGTGGGTGGATCGCGCGACCGCGCTCGCGCTCGGCCACGCCCTGCGGAGGCTGGGCGATGCGCGGATCGGCATGCTGTTCGCCCGGCGCAGCGACGAGGAGAGCCCGTTCGACCTCGGCGCGCTGCCGGCGTCAGTGACGCGCCACGAGCTGGTGCTCGCGCCCCTGAGCCTCGCGGCGACACACCACGTCCTCAAGGACCGGCTGGGGTCGGCGGTCCCGCGCTCGACGCTCGTGCGAATCCACGAGGCCTCGGGCGGCTACCCGCTGTTCGCGCTTGAGATCGGCCGGCTCCTCGCCGATCCGACCGTCGCGAGGGTCGACGACGAGCCACTCCCCATCCCGGGAACGGTCCGCGAGCTGGTCCGCCACCGGGTGCACGCGCTGCCGGCCTCGACCCGCGCGACGCTCGTGGCGGCGGCCGCGCACAGCGATCCGCGGGTGTCCAGCGTCTCCGCGGCGGTCGGTCACGACATCCTCGAGGACATGGCGATCGCCCGGCGCGAGCAGGTGGCCCGCATCGACGGCGACCGGATCGTGTTCACGCACCCGCTGTTCGCCGCCGCCATCTACGCCGAGACGCCGTCCGCGGACCGCCTCGCCCTGCATCGCCGGCTTGCCGAGGTCGTGGACGACCCGGAGGAGCGCGCGCGGCATCGGTCGCTGGGGACGGTGGGGCCGGACGAGGCCGTGGCCGCCGAGCTCCAGGCGGCCGCGGCTCGCGCCACCGCGCGCGCCGCGCCGCTCGCCGCGGCCGAGCTGCTGCAGAACGCCCTGCGGATGACGCCTCCGGAAGATGGGGCCGCGATCGATGCCCAAACCCTCGCGCTCGGCCGCGCGCTCGTGCTCGGGGGTGATCTGACGGACGCCGCATCGGTGCTCGAGCAGGCCGTCCGGACCGGCCGCTCGCCACAGGCCAGGGCCCGCGCGCGCCTCGTGCTCGCCCGCGTCGTGTTCGAGCTCGACCCCGGTCCGCGCTGCGCGCACCTCGCCGAGCAGGCGCTCGAGGACGCGGAGGACGACCTCGCGCTCGTCACCGAGGCGCACGCGACGCTGGCCGCCGTCGACTACGACGACTGGCGGCGGGCCGCCCACCATGCCGAGGAGGCGATGCGTCTCCTCCCCGAGGTCCCGGACCCCAGCCCGTCCCTCGAGTCGGCCGTCCTGTTCGCGGTGGCGGGCAACCGGATCCGCGACGGCAGCCCCGTGCCGATGGACATCGTCGAGCGGGCGCTGGCGCTGGAGCGGATCGAGCCGGCGCCGGTGGTCAGCGACCGCATGAGCGCCAACCTGGGTTACTGGCTGTTCCTGGCCGGCGATGACGTCGAGGAAGGGCGCCGGTGGATGGAGACGACGTACCGGACGGTCATCGAGGAAGGGGACGACGGCTCCATCCCGTACGCCCTGAGCCACCTGCCGCTGCTCGAGTTCTCGGCCGGCAACTGGGACCGCGCGGAGGAGGCGGCCAGCCGCTACCTCGCCGCGTCCGTCGAGGCCGGGCAGGACAGCCACCGGCTCGCCGCGCTGTTCACGCTCGTCCAGGTCCTCGCTCACCAGGGTCGGGACGCCGAGGCCCGGCCGCTGATCGAGGAGCTGCTTCGCGACGCCGAGGCCTCGGGCAGCCTCTGGGACCTGTCGAAGGGCTGGACCGCGCTGGGCGCGCTGGAGCTCTCGCTGGGGCAGACCCAGGCGGCCGTCACCCACCTGCTGCAGGCGGACGAGGGGCGCGACCGCCTCGGCGACGAGCAGCATCGACGCCACGAGGGCGACCTCATCGAGGCCCTGATCGAGGCCGGGCGTCTCGACGAGGCCCGCGAGCTCCTGCCGGAGGTCGAGCGCCGCGCGCGACGGTTCCGGCGCCACTCGCGCCTGGCCATCGCGGCACGGTGCCGCGCGCTGGTGCTGTCGGCGGACGGCCGGCTCGACGAGGCGATCGAGGCGCTCGAGGAGGCGCTGCGCGAGCACGACCTGGCGTCGTTCCCGTTCGACCGGGCACGGACCGCGCTCGTCCTCGGGCGCGTCCGGCGCCGTCGCCGCGAGCGCAGGCTGGCAAAGGTGGCCTTCGAGTCGGCGCTCGCCGGCTTCGAGCGGGTCGGCGCGCGGCTGTGGGCGCAGCGGGCCCGCGCCGAGCTGGACCGGGTCGGGATTCGGCGCTCGAGCGCCGAGCTCACCGAGGGCGAGCGTCGGGTCGCCGAGCTCGTGGCGTCGGGCAAGACGATCGCCGAGGCGGCGGCGCTCCTGTTCGTCAGTCCCCGAACGGCCGAGGCGAACCTGTCGCGCGTCTACCGCAAGCTCGACATCAGCTCACGGGCGGAGCTCGGCGCGGTCATGGCCGCATCGGCGTCCCACGGCGACGGAAGCATCGGGGCGGGATAGGCTCAGCCGGCGTCCAGCACTCGCATCACCCGGGCCGCCAGCACGGTCCTGAACACCTCGACGACCAGCGCGGCCCGGTCGCCGTCCGGCACGGAGGCATCCAGGAGCGGGTCGAGGACCAGGGCGATCTCGGCGCGGCGGTCGTCCGGCGACAGGTCCGGCCGGGCCTGTGCGGCGATGTCCCACAGCTCGTCGTACAGGAACCACGCCAGGTCGTCGTAGAGGAGGCCGGCCTCGACCTCCCAGGCCTGGGCCGACTTGAGCGCCGACCCGATCTCGAGCGCAGCGGGGACGGCCCCGTGGACCAGGCCCTCGAGTGCCGCCTCCCGCGAGTCGCCCATCTCGCCCAGGCTCACGCTGCCCACGGCGGCCGTGCCCAGGACGGCGCCCCATCGGCTCGCCGATCGCGACGCGGACTTGCTCTCGAGGTTGCGCAGGCAGCCGTGGAACGCGCGGGCGACCGTCCGTGCCCGGGCCGCCTCCCCGGTGCCGACGACGAGGAGCGCCTGCTGCAGCCGCCACAGCTCGGCGGCGTCTGGCGAAACCAGGATCCGGTCGAACGACGCCCTGGCGTCCGCGAGCGCGATCTCATCCACGAGGTTCCTCGGCTCCTGGCTCGGCGGTGATGGCCGCGAACCGCAACCCATTCGGGCACCACAGGCGCCGAGACGTAGGCTAGCCGGAATGACCGAGCCGACCGGAGCCGACGCGTCACCCCAGGCCGGGACCGCCCACTTTCGGCCGTGGCGCCTTCACGATATCGATCCGCTGGACGCTCGCCGTCGCCAGCTATTCGTGCTGGCGGCACCCGTCTTTCGCCGGTATGGATACCGCGGCTCGACCGTCAAGGCGCTCGCGCACGCGTGCGGACTCAGCCCGGCGGGCCTCTACCACTACTTCGGCTCCAAGGAAGAGCTCGCCACATATCTCCTTCGACGACCGCGCATGGACTGGCGGAGCACGTGGGTCGACCCGGATACGGACCCGCTGATTCAGCTGGCGATGCTCGTCGACCTGTCATTGACGGAGCTGCCGTCCTACCTCCTGGCGATGCGGCTCGCGGACGAGATCCGGGCGGTGCCAACCGAGCCCTCGGCACACGCCGGGACCTTCCGCGAAGGGGAGGCAGTGTTCGCGCGCCTCCTTGCCGCCTCCGCGCCTGCGATGTCTCAGGCCAACGCCGCCCAGGTCGCCCGCGATGCGCTGACGGCGATGGTCGGTTCGGCGGTGCTCGGTCTCGACCCCGAACCCGAGGCGGCCGTCCGCGCCCGTGTCATCGCCACGCTTCGCGCCGCGCTTGTCCCGAGGTACGTCGAATCTGGCCCGTTCGACGAGGCGATGCGCGTGGCCGAACAGATCGGCTGATCCATTCGGTCGAAGGCGCCCTATGGTGCCGCCCGACGTCTTCGCGATCTCCCAGGAGGCGGTCATGCCGCAGGTCTCCCGCCGCGCGATGGTCGCGGCGCTCGGGCTTTCGGCGGGCTCGATGCTCGCCCACAATCTGTACGAGCTGCCGCTCACGCCCATCGACCTCGAGAACTCCGGTCCGATCCTCGTTGCGGCGCTTGTCGGCGTTGCCTACGTCCTCCAGCCAGCGTCCAAGGCGGTCGCCGCCGCTGCCCTCGGCTGGGGAGTCATGAACCTCGTGATCGGCGGCGTCGTGAGCGGGCTGCCCCTCTCGATCCTCCCGTTCGTGCCCGAGCAATCGCTCGCGCACTACGGCGCGCACGTCGTCTACACGCTCGGGCAGGTTCCGCTCGTCGTGCTGTCGTATCGGGCGCTGCGCTCGACTCCCCCTGTGCCGGCGACGCCGGAGGTCGCGCCCACGACGCCGTCAGGGATGGGCAACGAGATCCGCGGTGGATGAGCGCCGGAGCATCCTGACGCGTGTCGGGACGCTGCAGGTCCGCGTCGTCGGCACGGGACCCGTCGCCGTGCTGTGGCACAGCCTGTTTGTCGATGACCGATCGTGGGGACGGGTCGAGGCCGAGCTGTCCCGTGATCGCCGGCTCGTGCTCGTCACCGGCCCCGGCCACGGCGCGAGCAGTGACACAAGGCATCGGTACTCGCTCGACACCTGCGCGCGGGCGGCGATCGAGATCCTCGACGCGCTCGGTATCAGCGAGCCCGTCGACTGGGTTGGCAACGCGTGGGGCGGGCACGTGGGCATCGTGTTCGCGGCGACCTGGCCGGAGCGGTGCCGGACGCTCGTGACGCTCGGAACGCCGACCCAGGCGTACGGCACCGCGGAGAAGCTGCAGCTCCGGCTGCTGCTCGGCGTCTACCTCATGGTGGGCATGGTCGATCCCCTGGCCCGCGCCATCACCGACGCCCTGCTGTCGCAGCAGACCCGATCGTCGGATCCGGACGCCCTTGCGCTGGTCGTGGACTCCCTGCGCAACCTGGATCGCCGCCAACTGGTCAACGCGATGCTCTCGATATCGCTCGGCAGGCCCGACCTCGCGCCCCGCCTCGCATCCGTGCGGTGCCCGACCCTGTTCGTGACGGGATCAGACCACCCCGAATGGACGCCCGAGCAGGCCCAGGCTGCGAGCTCGCTGTTGGCGGACGGCGCATCGGCCGTCGTGCCGGACATCGCCTATCTCGTGCCGCTGGAGGCACCAGAGGCGACGATCCAGCTCGTGCGAGGGGTCTGGGCGAGGCGGATCGACTCGACCACGTTCGGGTCGTCGGCTGCGGACAAGGTCCACCACGCAGCCGCTGTCCGGCCGATCGAGGAGGGTGCTGCGCCCTTGAGCTGACGCACCGCCGTCCCGCGCTCCGGACCGCCGCGACGGTCCGTTCCCCGTTGACACGGGCAGATTGGTCTATACAATCGCGCCAATCGGCCCTTGGCGGGATCGTGCGTGGAGGCGCAGGTCGTGGGTTCGTCGTCGCGGCTGTCCGAGCGTGGGGAGGGATCGTCGCCGTCCGCCTTCCGGCCGACACGCGCGATCGCCGCGTACCTCCAGATCGAGGACGAGCTCGCCGAGCGGATCGAATCGGGCGACCTCGCGCCGGGCACGAAGCTCGCCACCGAGCGCGAGCTGGCAACCTCCCTCGGCGTCAGCCGCATGACGGCCCGGGCGGCCCTCGCCCGGCTCCAGCAGCGCGGCCTGGTGACCCGCCGCCAGGGGAGCGGCACGTTCGTCGCGGAGCCGAAGCTCCGCCAGGATGCCAGCCGCCTCCACGGCTTCTTCGAGGAATCGATCGGCCAGGGCGTGATCCCGACGACCACGCTCCTCGGGCGGGGCGAGCGCCACGCGACGAGGCATCTCGCGGCGACCTTCGGCCTGCGGCTGGGCGAGACGGTGTTCGAGGTCGTCCGCCTGCGGTCGGTCCGCCGGGAGCCGGTCGTCCTCGAGACCTCGTACTTCCCCGGTCGCCTCGTTCCGGGGCTCCTCGATCTCGACCTCGAGAGCTCGTCGATCTACCGCCTGCTGGACCGGCACTTCGACGCCCGGCCCGTCCGCGCGGTCCAGTCGCTCGAGCCGATCACGGCCACGGCAGACGATGCCGAGGTGCTGCACGTCGAGCGCGGCGCGCCGCTGATGCTCGTCGAGCGGACCGGGTGGGACGCGCGGGGTCGAGCCGTGGAATACGCCCGGGACGTGTACCGCGGCGACCGCAGCCGCTTCATCTCGGAGCTGACGCTGTGAGCGGCGGCACCCGAAGGGGGTGGTCGATCGGGTGATGTGAAGTCTGCCCACGCGCACCGACTGAGGGAGCGGTTCGTTCCACGTTAGGGAGGTGGAAATGGCGGAGTCAGCAGCCCCGAGGCTGTTCGTACGCAAGTCGTCGGGGCTCATCCGAACCGTGGGGGTGATGGGCGCGATCTACTTCGGCGTCCACTGCATCAGCCTGTCCTCGTCCGGGATCCTGACCTTCTACTCGACGCCGAGCCTGTGGCCGGGATCCAACCTGCTCATCGTGCTCACGCTGGCCGCCGTGCTGTGCGCCATGCACGGGTACACGTTCAGCCAGATCGGCGCGGCCGCCCCGCGGTCCGGCGCGGACTACGCGCTCGCCAGCCGAACGCTGACGCCGTGGCTCGCGTTCCCGGCCAGCTTCGCGCTGGTCGTG
This sequence comes from Candidatus Limnocylindrales bacterium, assembly GCA_035701885.1. Lineage (GTDB taxonomy): Bacteria > Chloroflexota > Limnocylindria > Limnocylindrales > CSP1-4 > CAIXZV01. The sequence continues at coordinate 1,237 of DASSRG010000017.1, read as the reverse complement.
TTCTCGGGGCTGGTGGCGGGCAGCCTCGTCGCGTGGATCCCGACCGTCGCCCTGCCGGCGTTCCTGCGGGCGACCGGGGTGCTGTACGCCCAATCCTGGGCGACGGACTTCGCCGCGTTCTGTCAGAGCCAGGCCGGGATCGTCGTCATCGGCACGATCGGCGTCCTGATCACGCTGTGGACCCTGTTCTTCCCCACCCGGACCGTCGTCCGGATCATGGGCATCGGGTTCATCCTCGGGATCGCGGCGTGGGCCGTCATCATCTTCAGCTTCCTGACCGGCTCGGCCGAGACGTTCCAGTCGAACTGGAACACGTACGTCCCCGGCGGGCCGTACGACCAGGTCATCCCGACGGCCCAGCAGCTGGGCATCGTGTTCGACACGAGCTTCGGCAACGCGGTGGTCGCAGGCCTGCTCATGGGCTTCTGGATCTTCTACGGCTACTACATCCCCACCTTCTTCGCGGGTGAGGTGAAGGACGCGCCGAAGACGCTGCTCCAGGGCGCGTGGGGGTCGATCCTGATCACCTGGGCGATCTTCGCGGGCGCCGTCCTGCTGTTCACGCGGTTCGTGCCGCAGGACTGGATGGCCGCCCAGGGATGGCTGTTCAACAACGCGGCGGCGCTGGGGTCCGACTTCCAGGCGGAGCCCTTCGTCACCTTCTACGCGTCGATGCTCCAACCGAACGTGATCTTCTTCCTGATCATGGCGGTCGGCTTCATCTACACGCTGATCAACCTCGCCCAGACGTACTTCTTCTACGCGAGCCGGATCATGTTCGCGTGGTCGTTCGACCGGATCGTCCCCGAGTGGATCAGCCAGGTCCACGAGGAGACGGGGAGCCCGCGCAACGCGGTGCTCGTCATCGCGGTGCTCGCCGAGCTGGGCGTCCTCGCCTCGGCGTTCTACTCGGTGCTGTTCGTCCAGCTCAACTTCGTGTTCTACGCCGCGATCACGATGCTCGTGCCCGTGGCGGCCGCGATCGTCTACCCCTATCGCAAGCGCCAGCTGTGGGAGCAGGGTGCGGGCCACGTCCGCTCGACGATCGCCGGCATCCCGACGATGACCCTCGTGGGCATCGGCACGTTCCTGTTCCTGTGCCTGCTCGTGGCCTCGCCGTTCATCTGGCCGGCCGTCGGGTTCGGCACGCAGCAGACGCCGGGCATCGCCCTGTTCGTCGCCATCGTCATCGTGGGTCTCGTGGTGTTCGGTGCCGCCCGGTGGTACCGCAACAGCC
>DASSRG010000016.1:0-8721 GCA_035701885.1 Candidatus Limnocylindrales bacterium | reverse complement strand
CGGCGCTTCAGGAACCCGAACGGCACGCTGTCAGTCCTCCGCCTTGCCCGTGTTGTCGCGGATCGTCTCGACGACCGTGGCATCCGCGAGCGTGGTGGTATCACCCAGCTGCCGGCCCTCCGCGATGTCGCGCAGGAGCCTTCGCATGATCTTGCCCGACCGCGTCTTCGGCAGGTCGGGGACGAACATCAGGAACTTGGGCCGCGCGATGGGGCCGATCACGTACGCGACGTGCTCCCGGAGCTGGACCGCGAGGTGGTCGCTCGCCTCCTGACCCGCCTTGAGGATCACGAAGGCGAAGATCGCCTGGCCGGAGATCGGGTCGTTCTTGCCGACCACCGCCGCCTCGGCGACCGACTGGTGGTCCACGAGCGCCGACTCGACCTCGGTCGTCGAGATCCGGTGCCCGGCGACGTTCATCACGTCGTCCACGCGGCCCAGCAGCCACAGGTAGCCGTCCTCGTCGCGCTTGGCGCCGTCGCCCGCGAAGTACATGCCGTCGAACCGGCTCCAGTACGTCTGCCGGTACCGCTCGGGGTCGCCGTAGATGCCGCGCAGCATCCCGGGCCAGGGTCGCTTGAGCACGAGATAGCCGCCGCTGCCCTTGGGCACGGAGTTCCCGTCCGCGTCGACCACGTCGGCCGCGATGCCGGGCAGCGGGAACGTGGCGGACCCCGGCTTCGTCGTCGTCACCCCGGGGAGCGGCGAGATCAGGATCTGGCCCGTCTCGGTCTGCCACCAGGTGTCGACGACCGGTGTGTCGCCGCCGCCGATGACGTCGCGATACCAGCGCCACGCCTCGGGGTTGATCGGCTCGCCGACCGACCCGAGCACGCGCAGCGACGACAGGTCGTGCGCCTTCGGGATCTCCTCGCCCTGCTTCATGAACGCCCGGATGGCGGTCGGGGCGCAGTACAGGATCGACACCTTGTACTGCTCGATGATCTCCCACCAGCGGTCCCACGTCGGGGCGTCCGGCGCGCCCTCGTACAGGAGCCCGGTGGCGCCGTTCGCGAGCGGCCCGTAGACGATGTAGCTGTGGCCGGTCACCCAGCCGATGTCGGCCGCGCACCAGTAGATGTCGTCCGGCTTGAGGTCGAACACCGCCCAGTGGGTGAACGCGGTGCCGAGCAGGTACCCCGCCGAGGTGTGGAGGATGCCCTTCGGCTTGGCCGTCGTCCCGGACGTGTACAGGAGGTAGAGCATGTGCTCGCTGTCGACGGGGACCGGCGGGCAGTCCTCGGACTGGCGATCGACGATGTCGTGCCACCAGTGGTCGCGCCGCGGGACCATGTGCGCCCCGTCCCCGAATCGGTCGACGACGATCACGTGCTCGATGGTCGGCGTCGAGGCGACGGCCTCATCGGCGTGGTGCTTGAGCCCGACCTTCTTGCCGCGCCGCCAGCCGCCGTCCGCGGTGATCAGCACCTTCGCGCCGCAGTCGTTGATCCGGCCCGACAGCGCCTCCGCGGAGAACCCGCCGAACACGACCGTGTGCGGGGCGCCGATCCGTGCGCATGCGAGCATCGCGACGGGCAGCTCCGGGATCATCGGCATGTAGATCGCGACCCGGTCGCCCTTCCTGACGCCGAGCTCGAGCAGGGCGTTGGCGGCCTTCGACACCTCGCGCTGGAGGTCGGCGTACGTCAGGCTCCGGGTGTCGCCCGGCTCGCCGATCCAGTGGTACGCGACCTTGTCGCCGTTGCCGGCCTCCACGTGACGGTCGACGCAGTTGTAGGCCACGTTGAGCTCGCCGTCGGCGAACCACTTCGCGAACGGCAGGTCCCACTCGAGCGTCTTCGTGAACGGCGTCGACCACGAGAGGCGCTCCCGGGCCTGCTTCGCCCAGAACGCCTCGAAGTCGGCTTCGGCCTCCTCGTACAGGGCGGCCGTGGCGTTCGCCTGGGCCGCGAACGCAGGATCGGGCGGAAAGGTCCGGGTCTCGGCGAAGAGGTTCTCGATCTCCGGCCCGTCGTGGGCCTGGGGCTCGACGCTCACGGATATCTCCCGATCGGCTCCCTTGGGTCGAGCCATTCTACGCGCGTGATCGACGGCCGGGCCGTGTCCCATTCGTCCCGGTCCCCCGTGGCCACTCCGTCCGCCCCGCGCGGCCGGCGTCGCGTCAGTCCGTGTCGAGCGACAGGTCGTCCTGCGTCGGCCCCTCGAGCGTCGCGCCGCCCGGCGAGAACGGGTCGACGTTCGGCTCGCGCGCGAGGACGACCCGCTGCGGGCGCGGGATCTCGATGCCGTGGGTGGCGAACGCGGCGAGCAGGCGCTTGCGGAGCTCGCCGCCGGCGGCCCACTGCTCGGTCGCGCGCACGAGGCCCAGCACCTTGAGCGTGATGCCGTACTCCCCCAGCGCCTCGATCCGCTCGACGTGCGGCGCCTCCATGACCCGCCGCCGCCACGCCGGGTCGGCCGCCATCGCCTTGCCCACGTCGTTGACCACCTGGGTCGCCTTCTCGATGTCGGTGCCGTAGGCGACCGTGACGTCCTGATTGATGCGGGCCCAGACACGGGTCCGGTTGGAGGCGACGTGGACCTCCCCGTTGGGCACGGTGTGGACCACGCCGTCGAGGTCGCGCAGGGTCGTTCGGCGCAGGCTGAAGTCCTCGACCGTGCCGCTGACGCCGGCGATCGTCACGACGTCGCCCTTGCTGTACTGGTTCTCGATCAGGATCAGGGCGCCCGTGAAGTAGTCGCGGACGATGCTCTGGGTGCCGAAGCCGACCGCGATGCCCACGACGCCCAGGCCGGCGACCGCCGGTCCGATGTCCAGCCCCAGCTCGCCCAGGATCATCACCAGCGCGATCAGGAACACGAACAGGCGGATGACGTTCGTCCCGAGCGTCTCCAGCGTGTCCATCCGCTTGCGGATCTCGACCGCGGACAGCTCCTGCGCGGTCCCCTCGGTCGCCTCCCGGTCGAGGAGCGCCTTCACCAGGCCGCGGACGAACAGGCTGGCCAGCCGGATGACGATGAGTGCGATGACGACGATCAGCAGGATCGGCACGCCGGGGTCGCGCAGCCAGTCGAGGATGCGGTCCGAGAGGTCGCTGGGCAGGGTCATCGGTCCCAGCGTAGTGGACGCGGTGCCGGGCGTCAGGGGTGTCCTCGCCGGCGCGGCATCAGCCGGGGATGCGGCCCCAGGCGCCGATCAGCGTGAACGTCGTCCCCCAGGTCTCCGCGCGGCCGAGCTCCGCCTCGACATCCGCGCGGAGCCAGGCGAGCGGCTCCGCGGACAGGAACGCCGGGACGAGCCGCGCCTCCAGCGAGCTGGCGAACTGGAGCGGCAGGCGGAGGTACGGATGACCTGGCTCGAGCGCGCGCACCGTGGCGCGGACGCGCGGCTCGGCGATCCCCACCGAGCGCAACAAATCCGGGAGCCGGCGTCCGGAGTCGAAGTCGCCGCCGCCCGCGCGGAAGGCGTCGAGGACGAGGCGGATGAGCTCGGTCGTCGCGGGGGCCGCCGGGTTGAGGTGCCAGCTGGCGGAGTCCGGGTCCTCGAGGACGAGGATCCCGCCGGGCTTGAGCCACCGGACGTATGCCGCGAGCTGCTCCGACTCGCGGCCCAGCGGCGCGAGCTGGAAGCGGGCATGGACGAGGTCGAAGGAGCGGGGTTCGAGCGCGCTCGCGAACAGGTCGTCCTCGACGACCCGCACGTTGTGGAGCGCGTCCTCGTCCACGAGGCTGCGGGCCGCGTCGAGGAGCGGCGCCGCCACGTCCGTGCCGACGACCTCGCCCTGCGGCCCGACCCACGCGGACAGCAGCCGCAGCCACCCGAGCGCGCCGCAGCCCACGTCGAGCGTCCGCAGCCCGCTCCCCTCCCCGATCTCGCCGAGGAGCTCCCGTCCGGCGGGCTCCCAGACGCGGGACTGGAGACGCAGGCGGTCGAGCTCGCGCGAGGCGTCGAGCAGGGTCGGGGACGTGGTCACGGCGGGGCCCTCGGGCTGGCGGCGGTCGAAGGTCGAAGGGTCGCCGGAACGCGACACGCCCCGCGACCGACTGACGTCGATGGCGGGGCGCGACGGATGTCGTAGCGGGTGGGCGTGCCGCGTGTGGCCGGGTGTCCAGGGCTGCGGCTAGGCTGCGGTCCCCCCGAGCCGGACCGAGATGGCGCCCGCGGCCTCGCGGACCTGCTGGGCGAGCTCCGGGACGCGGCGGGGCGTCACGCGGAACGCCGGGCCCCACACGTCGACCGCGGCGATGACCTGGCCGCGCGCGTCGTGGACCGGTGCCGCGATCGCGTTGAGCCCCGTGTCGTACTCGCCGAACGCCGTCGCGTACCCCCGGCGCCGGACCCGTGCCAGCTCCTCGAGGAGCGGCTCGAGCTGCGTGATCGTCCGGTCGGTGAACCGGTCGAGGCCGCGCCGGACGAGGCGCAGGATCTCGCGCTCCGGCAGCGAGGCGAGCAGCACCTTGCCGCCCGCGACGGAGTGGAGCGGCACCCAGCGGCCGGTCCAGTCGCCGACGGCGACCAGGTTCGGCCCGTCGGCCTGGGCGACCGTGAGCAGCTGGTCCCCGTCGAGCACGCCGACGCCGGTCGTCTCGCGCGTGGCGCGTGCGAGACGGTCGAGCTCCGGCATGGCGATCGACCGCAGGTCGAGCGTGCGCTCTGCGCGGTTCGCGAGGCGGATGACGACGAGGCCGAGCCGGTACTTGCCGCTCTCCTCGTCCTGCTCCACCAGGCCGCGCTTCTCGAGCGTCGCGAGCAGTCGCGACGCGGTGGACTTGTGCAGGCCCAGCCGCCGTGCGAGCTCGGTCACGCCGGCTTCGCCGTGGCTCTCCCCGAGGGCGAGCAACAGGGCCGCCGCCCGATCGACGGACCGGACGGCATTCCCATCGAGCGTCATTGCGCCAGGACCCTCCTCTGTCGGGCTAGCCGGCGGCCGGCTGCGCCATCGCGCCCGCGGCGTGCTCGGGGAGCGCGCCATGGGCCCGTGCCTCGAGGGCCGCGTCGAGCGACTCCCCGAAGATCGTGACGATCCGGTCCACGATGTCCCCCTGCGCGTGCGCCTCGCACACGAACCACGGCTCGCGGCTGTCCGGCTCCGGCATCGCGCCCCGGGCATGCATCCCGATCGCGATCGCGTCGTACAGCTCGTGGTCGGTGTTCGCCCAGTCGCGGTACTCGCTCGCGACCTGCTCCGTGAACATCACGCTGAACATGGACGGGTGGCCGGTGAGGTGGTACGGCAGGCCCTTCGCATCGATCAGCCCGCTGATGCCGTCCTGGATCCGCTTCCCGGTCGCGTGGATCGTGGCCAGCGCGTCGGTATCCCGGATGATCTCCAGGGTCTTCACCGCGGCGGCGGCCGCGACCCGGTTGCCGGCGTACGTGCCGCCGTGGCTGACCTTGTCGGGCAGGACCGACATCACCTCCTCGCGGCCGGCGAACGCCGCGGCCGGGTAGCCGTTGCCCATGGCCTTGGCGTACGTGGCGATGTCCGGCGTGATCCCGAAGTACTCCGCGGCGCCGCCCTTGGCGAACCGGAAGCCCGTCTTCACCTCGTCGAAGATCAGGAGGATCCCGAACTCCTCGGTGAGCGCTCGCATCGCCTGGTGGAAGCCGGGCTGGGGCAGGATGCCGGCCGCGTTGCCGAGCACGGGCTCGACGATGATCGCGGCGATGTCGTCGCCCTCGCGCTCGAACAGCCTGCGCAGGAAGTCGATGTTGTTGTAGCGGGCCGGGATGATCGTCTTCGCGACCTGCTCCGGGATGCCGCGGCCCCACGCCAGCGCGACCGGGTTGTCCGCCTCGCCCAGCTCGCTCATGTCGTTGGGGCCGACGCTGATCAGCGCGTAGTCGTGGACCCCGTGGTACTGGCCCTCGAACTTCACGATCTTCGTGCGGCCGGTGTAGGCGCGCGCGACCCGCATCGCGTGCATCGTGGCCTCGGTGCCCGAGACCGTCATCCGCGCCTTGCCGATCCAGGGATTGAGCTCCTTGACGAGCTCCATCGCGCGGACCTCGTCCTCGCTGGTGAGCGAGAAGCTGACGCCCTTGCGCATCCGGTCGTTCACGAAGTCGTCGACGCGGTCGTCGCCGTGGCCGAGGATCACCGGCCCGTAGCCGAGGCGCAGGTCGATGTACTCGTTGCCGTCGATGTCCCAGACCATGCCGCCCTTGCCGCGGTCCACGTAGATCGTGTCCTCGCCCCAGGCCCGGAAGTTCGAGTCCGTGCCGCCCGGGAGCGTCTGCGTGGCGCGCCGGTACATGGCGAGCTGCTTGCTCCGGTCGAGGGTGGGGGTCGGTCGCGACGCGGGTTCGGCCGTCATGGCTCCTCCAGAGTTCGACCCGCGGGCCCTTGGTGGGCGGCGTCGTCCCGGCAGTGACGACGGGCGGGTACCCGCGGCGCCGGCCCATGATCCGGGACAGGCGTTGCGGGATATGCAACAGGTGCCGCCGATCGTGCCACACGGGATCGAGCAGCGTCAACACGAATATCGTCAGCGACCGGTGCCTATCGTGCGAATCCCGCACGTGGCGTAGCCGAAGCTGGCCTGATCCGCGTACATTGCAGGGGTGATGGAGCAGCTCCGATCGGCCTCCCGGACACTGTCGCGGCCGTGGTCGCGCTCGACCTCGGCGCAGCCCGCCGGCGGGTCGTTCTGGTACACGACGGGTGACCCGGGACCCGCGCGTCCGCCGATCGCGAGCCGGATCGAGGCGGACGTCGCGATCGTCGGCGGCGGGTTCACCGGGCTGTGGACGGCGATCCGGCTGCTCGACGCCGACCCGGGCCTGCGGGTCGTCCTGCTCGAGGCGGACCGGGTGGGCGAGGGCGCCTCCGGCCGGAACGGCGGGTTCTGCGCGGCGTCGCTGACCCACGGGCTCCACAACGGCCTGCTCCACTTCCCTGACGAGCTCGAGCGGCTCGAGGCGGAGGGCGTGCGGAATCTCCGGGAGCTGGTCGCGTTCGTCCGCAACGAGGGCATCGACGCCGAGCTGGAGGAGACCGGCACGCTCGACGTTGCCACCGAGCCGTGGCAGGTCGAAGGGCTGGAGGAGTACGTCGAGCTGGCCGCGGCGCACGGGATCGAGCTGACGTTCCTGGACCGCGACGAGATCCAGTCGCTCGTCCATTCGCCGAGCTTCCGGGCCGGCGTCCGCGGCGGGCCGGACCGGTGCGTGATGGTCAACCCCGCGAAGCTGGCCTGGGGGCTCGCGTCGGCCGCCGAGCGCCGCGGCGCATTGATCGCGGAGGGGTCACGGGTCCGGAGCCTGGCGCGCAGGGCTGGGGCGGTCGAGGTGCGGGTTGACGGCGGCGGGGTCGTGGCGGCGGAGCACGTGATCGTCGGGACCTCGGCGTACAGCGCCTGGCTGCGTCGGCTGTCGCCGTTGTTCGTCCCGGTCTACGACTACGCGCTGATGACCGAGGCGCTCACCGCTGCCCAGCGCGAGTCGATCGGCTGGGGCGGCCGCGAGGGCATGTCGGACGCGGGCCACCAGTTCCACTACTACCGGCAGTCGGCGGACCACCGGATCCTGTGGGGCGGCTACGACGCCGTCTACCACCCGGGCAACGCCGTGAAGCCCTCGCACGACCAGCGGCCGGCGACGTTCGAGCTGCTCGCCCGCCAGTTCGTCGAGACGTTCCCGCAGCTCGACGGCATCCGGTTCACGCACCGCTGGGGTGGCGCGATCGACACGTCGACGCGGTTCAGCGTGACGTTCGGCGAGACGCTCGGTGGGCGGGTCCACTACGCGCTCGGCTACACGGGACTCGGTGTCGGCGCGACGCGCTGGGCCGCGGGCGTGCTCCGCGACATGGTCCTCGACCCGTCGTCCGATGTGCTCAAGCTCCGGTTCGTGCGCTCGCGCCCGTTCCCGATCCCGCCGGAGCCGGTCCGGACGCCGGCGGTGGAGGTGATGCGCCGGGCCGTCATCGCCGCCGACGCGAACGAGGGTCGCCGCGGGCTGTTCCTCCAGGCGATGGACGCGCTGGGGATCGGCTTCGACTCGTAGGGTTCGTCTCTCACCGGGGTCCGAGTTCGCGTCGCTCGCCGGGCGCGCGCAAGGACGAAGCCGTTCGCGCTCCTGCGCACCAGGGTGGCAGTTCGCTACCTCAGGCCGTCTCCGGGCACGGGTCGGCGCACGAGAGTGGCAGGACGGCGAGCGCCTTCGTTCCAGTGCGCGTCCGGCGCGCAGCCTCGCGCGTCCGACCCCACCCGTCCGATCCCGCCCGTCCGACCCCACCCGTCCGACCCCACCCGGACGCTCACCGGGTGAGCGATCCGTGGCGCCGGTGCCGTCGTCTGTCCGCGTGGTGGGCAGGATCCAGCACGGGACGCCCGGCATGCACGGATCGGCTCACCGGTTGGGTGAACCGGCGCACGACCGACATGGCCCGCTCACCGTGTGAGCGGCGGCCCCGGGACCGGGACTGGGTGAGCGGCGAGCGCCAACGGACGAGCGGCCCCCCGGGGACCGGGGTCGTTCAGCCGGCGGGCGTCACCCAGCCCGGCAGCTCGGCGGCGAGCGTGACCAGCGGGAGCGAGCCATGCCCGATGAGCTCGTCGTGGAACCGCTTGAGGTCGAACCGGGCGCCGTCCCGCGCCTCGAGCTCCCGTCGCAATCGCCGGATCTCGCGCATCCCCGTCATGTACGACAGGGCCTGCCCGGGCCACGCGATGTAGCGGTCGGTCTCGATCACCGCGTCGGTCTCCGACAGGCCCGTCTCGAGCAGCCAGTCGATGGACTGCTGGCGCGTCCAGCCG
>DASSRG010000015.1:0-5109 GCA_035701885.1 Candidatus Limnocylindrales bacterium | reverse complement strand
GCAGTTCGCCGTCCTCGAGGTCCTGGTCGCGGCCGAGGGTGGCGTGGTCAGTGCGGAGACGCTGCTCGAGGGGGCGTGGGACGAGAACGCGGACCCGTTCACGAACGCGGTACGGATCACCGTCTCGGCCTTGCGCAAGCGTCTCGGCGAGCCGTGGCTGATCGCGACCGTGCCCGGTGTCGGGTATCGAATCGACACGGGCACGGGCCCAGCCCGAGGAGGTGCCGACCATGCGTAGGCGACCCGGCATGAGCGTCCGGATGAAGCTCACGCTCAGCTACGCGGGCTTCCTCATGCTGGCCGGCGGCGTGCTGCTCGCGGTCGTGTGGGTGTTCCTCCTGCGCTACGTGCCTGACGGGGCGATCCGATCGCTCGGTGGGTTCGTTCCCAATCGCTCCGATCTCCAGGAGGCGTTCGCGCCGCGGGCGGCAGCGGTCCTCGCGTTCCTGCTGGTGTTCGGTCTCGCCGGCGGCTGGTTCCTCGCGGGGCGGATGCTCTCGCCGCTGGCGCGCATCACGGCCGCAACCCGCCTTGCTGCGAATGGGTCGCTGTCGCACCGGATCGAGCTCGAGGGCCTGATGGACGAGTTCCACGAGCTCGCCGACGCCTTCGACTCGATGCTCGCGCGGGTCGAGGCGCATGTCGCCGAGCAGCGGCGGTTCGCCGCGAACGCCTCGCACGAGCTTCGCACCCCGCTCGCGATCACCCAGGCCATGCTGGACGTCGCCCGGAGCGACCCCGATCGAGACGTGGATCAGCTCCTTGACCGCCTGTACGCGGTCAACGCCCGCGCGATCGAGCTGACGGAGGCGCTGCTGTTGCTCAGCCGTGCCGACCGGCGGTCGTTCACGTCCGAGCCCGTCGACCTGTCGCTCGTCGCAGAGGAAGCCGTCGAGGCGCTGCTGCCCCTGGCCGAGAAGCACGGGGTCTCGATTCGGACGAAGGCGGACCCGGCGCCCACAGTCGGCTCACATGCGCTGCTCCTCCAGATGACCACGAACCTCGTCCACAACGCGATCGTCCACAACCTGTCCGCCGGGGGGACGGTGGACGTCGTGACGTCGGTTCGTTCGGACGGCGTCGCGGTCCGGGTCGAGAACCCGGGCGAGCCGCTGTCAGCCGACGTCGTGGCGACGCTCACGGAGCCGTTCCGGCGCGCCACGGACCGCATTCGGACCGACCACTCGGGCGTGGGGCTTGGTCTCGCGATCGTGGATCGCATCGCCCAGGCCCACGGCGGCGTGCTGACAATCGTCCCGCGGCCAGAGGGCGGCCTCCGGGTCACCGTGACGCTTCCCATCGGGGTTCTGCCGGCGCCCGCGCCTCAGGCGGCGCATGCCCGCCCCGGATCCGCCCTCGCCTGACAGGGACGCGCCGTCGCCTGACCGCGCCACCGGTCCTCGGCCCGCCCCGCGCGGTCCATGACCTAGACTCGGGCCCGGGGGTCCAGCCGCGTCATCACAGGGATCAGCCGTGCCGTCATCTCCCGATCGCCGCCTCGTCATCCTCGCCGAAGGCAACTTCGGTTTCCACCACGGCAAGACGGCGATGGGTGTCATCCGGTTCGGGACCGACACCGTCGTCGCGGTGATCGATTCGACCCAGGCCGGCCGGAACGTGCGCGAGTGGCTGGGCGACTCCGGACGGTTCGACATCCCGATCGTCGGCTCGCTCAACGAGGCGCTGGGGTTCCTGCCGCGCGCCAACGGCCTGCTCATCGGGATCGCGCCGACCGGCGGCCGGCTGCCCGACAGCTGGCGGCAGGTGATCCTCGCCGGGATCCGGTCGGGCCTCGACATCCACTCGGGGCTGCACACGTTCCTCGGCGATGACCCGGAGTTCGCGGACGCCGCCCGCGCGGCCGGCGTGCGGATGGTCGACTACCGGCGGCCGCCCGAGCGGCACGAGACGTCGATCGGCCGGCGGCACGGGCCGGACAAGCGGGTGCTGCTCACCGTGGGCACAGACTGCGCGATCGGGAAGATGTCGGTCGCGCTCGAGCTGCGCCGGGCGGCGAGCGCGGCCGGGCGGAGCGCGTCCTTCGTGCCCACCGGCCAGACCGGGATGATGATCGAGGGCTGGGGTGTGGCCATCGACCGGGTGATCGCGGACTTCGTCCAGGGGACGGCGGAGTGGCTTGCCGAGGAGGGTGAGGCGCGCGGCGACTGGGTGATCGTGGAAGGGCAGGGGAGCCTGGACCACCCTGCCTACAGCTCCGTCACGCTGGGCCTGATCCACGGCACGACGCCGCAGGCGATGGTCATGGTCCACAAGCCGGGTATGGCCGACCACGACTTCGACCACCTGCCCGACGTGCACTTTCCGATCGCGAAGCTGCCGCCGTTCATCGCGCTCCACGAGCAGGTGGCGGGGCTGGTGGCACCGTCCAAGGTGGTCGCCGTCGCGCTCAACACGTCGCTGATCGCCGACGAGGACGAGGCTCGTCGCGTGATCGCCGACACGGCGGCCGAGACCGGGCTCCCGTGCGATGACCCGGTCCGCTTCGGCGGGGACGCGCTGTGGCGCGAGATCGAGTCGGCCGTCGAGGCACTGCCGTGGGTGGCCGCGGCCTCGGGTGCCGCCGGGGCCGCGACCGCCGGGACCGCCGGGACCGCCGCGTGACCCTCACCCTGCGCCTGCGGACGCTGCACCTGCCGCTGCGCGACCCGTTCATCATCGCGCGCTCCTCGCACGGCGAGGGACGGTCGGTGACGACGGTCGTGGCGACGCTCCGGGACGACGCCGACGGCGCGGACGGGCCGGTCGGGATCGGGGAGGGGTACCCGGACCCGTTCTACGGCGACACGCCCGAGACGATGGCGGCGATCGCGCCGCGCCTCCTGGCGTCTCTCGAGCCGATCGAGGGCGACCTCCGGCTCGGTGTCGAGGACGTCCGTGCCGCGCTCGAGGACGCCGAGGGGCTGATGGCCGCCGCCGTTGCGCACCACGGGGCGCTCAAGTGCGCGATCGACATCGCGCTCCACGACCTCGCGGGGAAGCGGCTGGGGCTGCCGGTTCGTGAGCTGCTGGGAGTCAGCGGCGAGACCCCGCCGACCGACTTCACGCTCGGGATCGACTCGCCGGAGGTCGTCGCCGAGCGGGCCAGGCGCGTCGCCGACTTCCCGGCGCTCAAGGTCAAGGTGGGCGGGTCGAGCGACCTCGCGACCCTGGAGGCGGTCCGGTCCGTCTTCTCCGGCCCGATCCGGGTGGACGCGAACACCGGCTGGACGCGGGACGATGCCGTTGCGCTGCTCCCCGAGCTCGTGCGGCTCGGCGTCGAGCTCATCGAGCAGCCGTTCCCGGCACGGCGGTACGAGGACCTCCGCCGGCTCCAGGCGGTGTCGTCGCTGCCGATCGTCGCCGACGAGAGCGCGGTGACCATCGAGGACCTCGACGCGCTGGCCGGCGTGGTTGCCGGCGTCAACGTGAAGCTGGCGAAGTGCGGGGGGATCGGGCCCGCCAGGCGGATGCTCGAGCGCGCTCGGGAGCTCGGCCTGCGGACGTTCCTCGGCTGCATGGAGGAGACGTCGATCGGGATCGCGGCGTCCGCCGTCGTGTCGCCGCTGGCCGAGTGGGTGGACCTGGACGGGTGCCTGCTGCTCGCGGACGACCCCGTGACGGGGCTCGAGCTGGGATCGGACAAGCGCTGGCGGCTCGCCGACGCGCCCGGGCTCGGCGTATCGCTGGAGCCGTCGGCGGCGCCCTGAGTCCACAGCTCCGGACGGGTGTCCCGGGGCTGTCCACCGAGTCCGCCGGGGTGTGGACAAGTCGGTGGGAAAGATGGTGGAGAAGCCCCTACCGCGGCCCCGTGTCAAGCCCCTACGATGTCGGGACGCCGCCGGCGCCCGGACTGGAACGAGGGAGCAGCGCCGGCCGCAAGGCATTCATCCATCGCCGCGAGGCGGGCGCCCGATCATTGCCCGTCGAACGGCCCAGGCCCCCGCGTGCCCGCAGGGAGAGAGGACCTTCATCGATGCTGCCCGCCAGCGCCGCCGCGAGCACCTGGAGCCCCGAGGCCGAGTCCTTCGTCCGGTTCTGCTATCAGCGGCGACGCGTCGGGTGGCCCGAGCTGTACGACGAGATGTGCGCGGTCGCGACCCGCGGGCTGTACCAGGGGATGGGCAAGGAGGCGCTCGCCGACATCGGTGTCGGCTTCAGCCTGTTCGAGACGCCCCGTCTCGCGGCGCTCGTGGCGCGGATCGTGGCCGAAGAGCAGGCGGCTCGCCGCGCCGCGAAGGCGGCCGCGGCGACACCCGTCGGGGGCGTCGCGACCGCGAGCGCGGCCGCGTAGCGTCTCGGTTCGTCTGCGTCTCCCGCGTCCCTCGCGTACCTCTCGCGTCCGTGGCGTCCCCGCGCGCCGTCCCGGCTCGTGGATCGCGCAGCGTTCCAACCGTCCGGATCTCCCTCCAGGCGGCTCGCTGAGCGTTCCAGCTGACGAGTTCGACGGCCGTCTGGAACCGTGGGCCTTCCACTCGGAGATCATTCCCGCCAGTTGGGTCGCCGGACGTTCCAAGGGGTACGCAGCGGCCCGATGGAACGCGGCGCGTCCCAACCGGAGCGATTCCCGCCAGTTGGGTCACCGGACGTTGGACGCGGCACGCAGCCGCCCAATGGATCGCTGGGCGTCCCAACCGGAGCGATTCCCGCCAGTTGGAACGCGCGGCGATCCATGCGGCGGATATCCCGCCGCATGGAACAGAGCTCCCGTTCCAGCTGGAGCGATCCGCGTCAGTTGGAACGCGCGGCGATCCAGGGCGCGCTGGGCAGGCGCGGAATGGGACCGGGATCCAAGGCCCCGGGTTCCGCGGTGGACTGGGACCGCGGATGCAGGACCCAGGTGGGGCGCGGAACGGCACGGAGATCCAAGGCGCGCCGGGGCAGGCGCGGAACCGGGACGGCATCCGCGGCAGGGGCCGCCCTCAGGCCCGGATCCGCCTCCGGGCCATCTCGCCCTCGATCTGGCGCTCGGCCTCGACGTAGCGGTCGATCTGCTCGCGCAGCTGGTTCGCCTCGGGGGTGTAGAGGTGGACCTGCTGCTGCAGGATGTATGACAGCCGACGGCTGGTCATCCGCACGTGGTCAAGGTTCTTCATCAGGACCAGCGGATCC
>DASSRG010000014.1:0-43639 GCA_035701885.1 Candidatus Limnocylindrales bacterium | reverse complement strand
CGCATCCCCGCGGACTCGAGCTGGAACACGCCCGTCGTCTCGCCCGAGGCGAGGAGCTCGAACGTCTTCTCGTCGTCGAGCGGGATGCGCTCCAGGTCGACCTCCACGTCGCGGTGCTCGCGGATGAGGTCGACGGCCTTGCGGAGGATCGTCAGGTTCGACAGGCCCAGGAAGTCGAACTTGAGCAGGCCTAGCGCCTCGATGCCGTGCATCTCGTACTGCGTCATGAGCGCGTCGGAGTTCGTCGCCCGCTGGAGGGGCATCAGCTCGGTCAGTGGTTCGCGCGAGATCACCACGCCGGCGGCATGGGTGGACGCGTTGCGCGCCACGCCCTCGAGCTGCTGCGCCAGCCCCACGAGCTTCCCGATCTGCGGATCCGAGTCGTGCATCTCGCGGAGCGCCGGCGTCTCGAGCGCCTCGGACAGCTTGATGCCGAGCTGGTTCGGGACGGCCTTGGCGATCCGGTCGACCTCGCCGTAGCCCATGCCCATGACCCGGCCCACGTCCCGGATCGCGGCCCGGGCGAGCATCGTGCCGAACGTGATGATCTGGGCGACGTGGTCCTGGCCGTACTTGCGGCTGACGTAGTTGATGACCTCGTCCCGGCGCTCGTCCTCGAAGTCGACGTCGATGTCGGGCATCGTCACGCGGTCGGGGTTGAGGAACCGCTCGAACGGGAGCCCGTAGTGGAGCGGGTCGACCGGCGTGATGCCGAGCGTGTAGGTCACGATCGAGCCGGGGGCGCTCCCCCGGCAGGTCGTCGCGATCCCCTGCTCCCGCGCGAACCGGACGAAGTCGGCCACGATGAGGAAGTACCCCGCGTAGCCCATCGAGATGATGATCCCGAGCTCGTAGTCGAGGCGCTTCTGGAGCTCCGGGGTGATCGCGCCGTAGCGCTTGACGAGGCCCTCCTCGCACTCCTTGCGCAGCCACGTCTCGACGGTGTGTCCCTCCGGGACCGGGAAGTGCGGGATGCGCAGGTCGCCCAGCGGCAGCGCGAGGTCGCACATCTCGGCGACGCGGCGGGTGTTGAGCAGCGCCTCGCGCTGGTCCGGAAACAGCCGCTCCATCTCGGCGGCCGTCTTGAGGTAGAAGTCCGGCCCCTCGAAGCGCATCCGGTTCGGCGTGTCGAGGTTGTTCCCGGTCCCGACGCACAGCAGCACGTCGTGCGCCTCGTGCTGCTCGGGGTGGACGTAGTGGAGGTCGTTGGTGACGATCAGCGGCAGGCCGGTCTCGGGTGCGAGGCGGAGCAGCTGCTCGTTGAGCTTCTGCTGCTCGGGGATGCGGTGCTGCTGGAGCTCGAGGAAGAACCGCCCCTTGCCCAGGATGTCCTCGTACTCCTTGGCCAGCGACCGGGCGAGCTCCCAGTCGTCGACCTCGAGCGCTTTCGGCACCTCGCCGCCGAGGCACGCGCTCAGGCCGACCAGTCCCTCGCTGAACCTCGCGAGGTGCTCCCGGTCGATCCGGGGCTTGTAGTAGTAGCCGTCGAGATGGGCGTCCGTGACGAGCCGGCAGAGGTTCCGGTAGCCGGTCATGTCCGTCGCGAGCAGGACGAGGTGGAAGGGCTGGGCGTCCGCCTTCCCCTCCTTGTCGCGCATCGAGCGGCGGGCGACGTATGTCTCGACGCCGATGATCGGCTTGATGCCCGCCTTCGTCGCCGCCTGGTAGAACGCGACCGAGCCGTACAGCGCGCCGTGGTCGGTGACGGCGAGGCTGTCGAAGCCGTGCTTGACGCTCGTGTCGACGAGGTCGGTGATCCGTCCGAGCCCGTCCAGGAGGCTGAACTCGGAGTGCGTGTGGAGGTGGACGAAGTCGTTCGGGGCGATGCTCACGAGGGGTTCAAGGATACCGGCTCGGGAGCCCGCCCCGGCGCCGTGGCCGCCGACGAATCGACCGTGATCAGGCCTCCTTCGGCGCCCCGAAGCGCTCGCGATGGTCGAGCGGGATCAGCGGCTTCTCGCCCCGGACCTTGAGCTCCTGGACGGCCCACGTGTTGCCGTCGGGATCGGCGAAGCCGAAGAACGTGCCGCCGTCGTCGGGGCTGAACACCATCAGCTCGCTGCACTCCACGCCGCGGTCGATGAGCTCCTGCCGGGCCGCCGCCCCATCGGCGACGACGAGCTGGAGCCCGCGGATCGACCCGGGCGCCATCTCGCGCTGGGGCGGGAGGTCGCCGAACACGATCGAGCAGCCGGAGCCTCGGGGCGTGAGCTGGACCACGTGCATGTGCTCGTTGCGCGTGTCGTGGTCGAGCGTGAAGCCGACCTGGTCGCGGTAGAACGCGAGCGAGCGGTCGATGTCGGCGACGGGCAGGATCACGACCTCGAGCGTCCAGTCCATGGCGGCCTCCGGGTGGTGGGCGATGGGCCGCCGATTCTGCCCGGGTCGCCTCGGAGTGACGAATCCCTCAGCGGTCGGCGGCGGCCTCGGCGAGGTCGGGCGCGGGCGTCGGCGCGAGGCCCTCGTCACGGATCCGGTCCTCGACCCGCGCCCGGTCCTCCGGGCCCAGCCGCTCCACGAGGTCGATCGTCAGGGCCGCCGTCCAGCCGAAGCCGTCCGTGCCGAACCCCTCCCCGCCGAACGGGTCGAAGTACTCGTGGAAGCCGGATCGCGCGACCAGCCGCAGGCTGCTCAGCAGCACCTCCTCGGCGGCCGCGTCGAGCCCGTGCTGGCGGAGCCCCCACCACAGCAGCCAGTTGGTGTTGATCCACACGGGGCCGCGCCAGTAGCGCCGCTCGTCGAACCCCTCGCCCACGAGGTCGTAGCTGGGCACGACGTAGCCGTCGGGACGGTTCGGGTGGAAGCTCGCCGAGGCGAGGTCCGCGACCAGCGCGTCGAGCTGGGCCTTCGGCAGGTCCGGGTCCAGCAGCGGCATGAACGACACGACCGTGTCCTCCGCGCCGCGCTCGTCGCGCACCACGTCGAGCCCGCAGAAGCGCGACGTCTCCGGGTCCCACAGCTCGGACAGCAGCGCGTCGTGGATCCGCTGCGCGTCCTCGCGGTGCGGGATCGGGTCAGCCCCGATGACCTCCGCGATCTCCGCGAGGGCGTGGGTGGACCACAGGTAGATGCCGTTGAACAGCGGGCCGGCCATGAGGAACGGGACGGTCTCGGCGAGGCGCGCGTCGTCGTACCCCGAGTCCCGGTAGCTCGCCGCGAGGAACACGAACCGGTCGTACGCATCGTTGGTCGGGCGGTCGGCCGGGTTCGCATGGTCGAGGTCGTGCCGCACGTACGGCGGCACGGCGCCGTCGGGGATGACCATCTCGGACAGGTCGCGGTCCCAGACCGGCGAGTTGTCGAGGCCCGATTCCCACGGGTGCATGATCACCGGGAGCTCGCTGCCCAGCGGCCGGCGATGCTCGTCGAGGTAGCGATGCGCGGCGACGAGCTTCGGGTACATGTCGGCGAGGAACGCCTTCGACGCGTCCACGTCCCGGGCGTGGCGGTGCATCTCGAGCGCGGCTCGGGCATGGATCGGCGGCTGGATGATCCCGGACGTCTCCACGTCGCGCGGCGCGGCCGGAGAGCGCCTGGACGACTGCCAGAACGCCGGCCCCGGGAAGTACGCCTCCTCCCCCACCGACGGGTTGAACACGATGTGGGGCACGCGCCCATCGGCCCACTGTGCCCGGAACAGCGAGCGCAGCTCCTGCTGCGCCTTCGCCTCGTCGTACCACGACCGGCCGATGGCGATGAACGCGGAGTCCCAGCTCCACTGGTGGGGGTAGAGCGTCCGCGACGGCAGCGTCGACGCGCCCAGCCAGTTCGCGTCCAGGACGGCGCGACCACCCTCGAGCAGCCGCTCGAGCGTCGCCTCGGCCAACCGGTCCAACGTCTGCTCGCTCATCCCACTGGCTCCTTCTCCTTCGGCGGCAGGGCCGTCTGGAGGACGTCCTCGCGATGCTCCCGATCCAGCGGGCCGCCCTTCGCGAGCAGGTGGGCGACGAGCCCGGTCCACCCGGTCTGGTGCGATGCGCCGATGCCGGCCCCGGTGTCCCCGTGGAAGTACTCGTGGAAGAACAGGTTGTCGCGCCACTCCGGGTCGTCCCGGAGCTTCGCGTACGACCCCGCCACCGGCCGCCGCCCGCCCTCGTCCTTCAGCCAGATCGACACCAGGCGGCGGGACAGGTCCTCGGCGACGGCGCGCAGGCGCACGCGGTTGCCCGAGCCCGTCGGATGCTCCACGAGGAAGTCCTCGCCCAGCGCCTCGTCCCAGCGGAGCATCGACTCGATGAACAGGTAGTTCACGGGGAACCACACCGGCCCCCGCCAGTTGGAGTTGCCGCCGAACAGGTTGTTCGTGGACTCGCCGGGCTCGTAATCGATCGAGGCCGTGTAGCCCTCGACCTCGACCTGGAACGGGTTCGCGAGGTGCTCACGCGACAGCGCCCGGAGGCCGTGCGGCGAGAGGAACGCGTCCTCCGAGAGCGCCCTCGCGAGGACTCGCTCGAGCTGCGCGGGCGGCAGCAGGCTGAGGATCATCGCGTCGCCGTCCGGGGAGGCGACGAGCGACCCCCGCCGACGAAGCTGGTCGTCGGTCACGCCCTGGGACGCGAGGAACCGCGCGAAGTGCTTGCCCAGGGCGGCTCCCAGCGTCGCCGCCCGGCGCGGCAGCTTGACCGCGGGCAGCATCGGCAGCAGGCCGATCATCGAGTGGATCCGCAGCGGCACCGACGACCCGTCCGGGAGCTTCAGCATGTCGTAGTAGAAGCCGTCAGCGTCGTCCCACATCCCGCTCTGGTTGAGCGCCGAGGCGATCCGGACCGCGCGCTCGAGGAACGTCGTCATGAGGTCCCGGTATGCGGGGTCCCGCGCCGCGAGCGTGGCGGCCATCCGGAGCATCGCCATCGAGTAGGCGTACATCCACGCCGTCGCGTCCGACTGCTCGAGGTGGCCGGCAACCGGCAGGTTCGAGCGGTCGAAGGCGCTCAGGTTGTCGAGCCCCAGGAACCCGCCCGAGAACACGTCGTTGCCCTCGGCGTCCTGGCGGTTGAGCCACCACGCGAAGTTGAGCAGCAGCTTGTGGAAGACCCGCTCGAGGAAGTCCGTATCGCGGCGGCCGTCGATGTCCCACACGGCGATCGCGGCGAGCGCGTGGACCGGCGGGTTCACATCGTCGAAGTTCCACTCGTACGCGGGCAGCGCCCCGTTGGGGTGCTGGAACCACTCGCGGCACATGACGAGGAGCTGGTACTTCGCGAACGCGGGGTCGACGTGGGCCAGCGTGACCGTGTGGAACGCGAGGTCCCAGGCCGCGAACCAGGGGTACTCCCACGGGTCGGGCATCGACAGGATGTCGGCCGCGTCGAAGTGCCGCCAGTGCGAGTTGCGCCCGTGGAGGCGCTCGGCGGGCGGCGGCGGGCTGGCTGGATCGCCCGTCAACCAGCGGCTCACGTCGTACGCGTAGTACTGCTTGCCCCACAGCATTCCCGCGAAGGCCTGGCGCATGACCATGGCCTCCTCGTCGGTGGCGTCGGCGCGGCGCAGGCCCGCGTAGAACTCGTCGGCCTCCGCCTCGCGCGTCGCCATCGTGTCGCGGAACGGGACTCCCAGGGGATCGTCGACGGCGGTCGAGGCCGTCGGTGTCGGCGCCTCGGGCGAGGCAGCCCGAAGGCGGAGCCGGAGCTCGGCGGTCTCGCCTGGGTCCACGGTGAGCCGATACCAGGCCGCGGCCTTCGTCCCCGTGCCCGCCGGGTTCACGGTGTCGGCGCCGGAGACCACGTGGTCGTTGATGCCGTCCTTCGGCCACGGCGTCGTCGCCTCCGACCCGAACACGCGCGGCGCGTTCGTCTCGTTCTCGCAGAACAGCAGCCGTGGCTTCGTGCCGTCGGGCGCCGTCCCCACCAGCAGGTCGTACGTGCCCAGGTCCGCGTGCGACGCCGTCATCCGGCCGTCGGTGGCGCGGATCTCCGGTCGCGCGACGGCGGGGTCCCATGACCACTCGTTGCGGAACCACAGGGTCGGCAGGACGTGGAGCGTCGAGGTCTCCGGCCCGACGTTGCGGGCCGTGATCCGCATCAGCACGTCGTCCGGGCCGTCCTTCGCGTACGCAACCTCGACGATCCAGTACCGGTCCTCGTCGAAGATCCCGGTGTCGAGCAGCTCGAACTCGGGCTCGAGCTTCGAGCGGTTGCGGTTCTCCTCCATCAGGCGCTCGTACGGGAACGCCGCCTGCGGGTAGTGGTAGCGCCAGCGGAGCCAGGAGCTGCTCGGCACCGCGTCGAGGTACCACCAGTATTCCTTGACGTCCTCGCCGTGGTTGCCCTCGCTGTTGGTGAGCCCGAACATCCGCTCCTTGAGGATCGCGTCCTCGCCGTTCCACAGCGCGAGGCCGAGGTTCAGGCGCCCCAGGACGTCCGAGATCCCCGCCATCCCGTCCTCGTTCCAGCGGTACGCCCGCGACCGGGCGTGGTCGTGCGGGAACGAGGCCCAGGCATCGCCGTCGGCGCTGTAGTCCTCGCGGACGCCGCCCCAGGCGCGCTCCGCGACGTACGGACCCCACAGGTACCACGGGCTCGCCGACTCGAGCCCCTCCTCGAGGTGGCCGGCATCCGCCATCCGCCCGCGCTCGGCGCCCTGGTCCGTCATGCCACCACCTCCTGTGTCGCCGTGTCGCGGGAGCTCGCGAGGATGACAACCGATCGCGGACCGGCCCGGTACGACCCCTCGTCGGCGGCGGGCGCCTCGGCGGCGAGCCGCAGGTCGTCCGGGGACGGGAGCGACGTGTCGACGATCCGCCGCCAGCCGGTCATCCCGGCCTCGAGCGGCGGCAGCTCGAACGTGAGCGCCTCCCAGTACGCGTTGAAGATCGCGTGCAGCACGACGCCCTCGCCCCACACCGAGAGCGCGATCGAGCGCGAGTCCTCACCGAGGTCGGGCTGCCCGAGGTGCACGCCGTGCCACTCGATCCGGGACGCGGCCAGCAGCTCCGCCAGCGAGGCTTCGCGCGGGGCGCCGATGAGCAGCTGCGCCCGGTGGCGCGCGCCGATGAGCCCGCGCACGAACCGGTGAAGCCCCGCCCGCTGCTCGAGCAGGCGCCAGTCGAACCACGACAGCTCGTCGTCGTGGCAGTAGGCGTTGTTGTTGCCGCGCTGCGTCCGGCGGACCTCGTCGCCCATGAGGATCATCGGCACCCCGACGCTCAGCAGCTCGATCGCGAACAGGTTGCGCACCTGGCGGTCACGGAGCGCCTCGATCTCGGGGTCGTCGCTCGGGCCCTCCACGCCGCAGTTCCACGACCGGTTGTCGTCGTTGCCGTCGCGGTTGTCCTCGCCGTTCGCCTCGTTGTGCTTGGCGTCGTACGAGACGACGTCGTTGATGGTGAACCCGTCGTGGCAGGTGACGAAGTTGATCGTCTGCTGCGGCTCCCTGGCTCGGGCCGCATAGATGTCCGGGCTGCCGAGCAGCCGCTGCCCCAGCGCCCAGACCCTGCCCGGCTCGCCGCGGACGAACGACCGCACGTCGTCGCGGAACCGACCGTTCCACTCGCACCACCGGTCGCCGGCAAACGAGCCGACCTGGTACAGACCCGCGGCATCCCACGCCTCGGCGATGAGCTTCGTGCCCGCGAGGACGGGGTCGGTCTGGATGTCCCAGATGATCGGCGGGCGCGGGATCGGGCTGCCGTCCTCGTCGCGGGACAGCACCGACGCGAGGTCGAACCGGAAGCCGTCGACGTGCATCTCGGACACCCAGTGACGGAGGCTGTCGAGGATCAGCCGCCGGACGATGGACGCATTCGCGTTGAGGGTGTTGCCGCAGCCGCTGTAGTCGAGCCAGCGCGAGGGGTCGTCGCGGTCCAGCAGGTAGTACTCGTCGTTCGCGAGCCCCTTGTACGCGAACGTCGGGCCGTCGGGGCCGTTCTCCGCCGTGTGGTTGTAGACGACGTCGAGGATGACCTCGATCCCCGCCCGGTGGAGCGCCTTGACGAGGTCCCGGAACTCGTCGACCGCGCCCTGCGCGCCCGGAGCGCTGCTGTACGCCGCGTGCGGCGCGAAGAACGAGATCGGCTGGTAGCCCCAGTAGTTCGGCCGGCCACCGGGGGCGTCCTGCGCGTCGAACGCGTAGACCGGCAGCAGCTCCACGGCCGTCACGCCGAGGTCGAGGAGGTACGGGATCTTGTCCGCGAACCCGGCGAACGTGCCGCGGCGCTCGGGCGCGACGCCCGATGACGGGTGTGCGGTGAAGCCCCGGACGTGCGCCTCGTAGATCACGGTGTCCGCGAGCGGACGCCCGATCGGCCGGTCGCCCTGCCAGTCGTACGCCGCGAGGTCGACGAGCACGCTCTTGAGCGCCCGTCCGTCGGCGGGCTGCCGGCCGTCGCCGCCCTCCGGCGGACGCCGGTACCCCGCGGGCACCGCGAGGCCCGTCCCGTACGGGTCGATGAGCAGCCGCTCCCCGTCGAACCGCAGGCCGCGTTCGGGTGCCCAGGGCCCGTGCGCGCGGAACCCGTAGGCCTGCCCGGCCCGCAGCCCCGGCGCGAACGCGTGCCAGTACGGGCCCGTGCGGTGGGTCGGCCCCTCGAGCGGGACGACGCCCGCTGGCAGGTCCGATTCCACGTCGTCGAACAGGACGAGCTCGACGGCCGTCGCCCGCTTCGCGTACACCGAGAACGAGGCGCCCTCGGGCGTGAGGCTCGCCCCGATCGGGTGCGCCGACCCGGGTGCGGCGCGGGCCGGAGCGACGACGCCGGCCGACATGACCTCCATGTGCCGGGCTACAGCCCCACGCTCGCCTGCATCATGCCGCCGTCCACCGTGTACGTCGCCGCGGTGCCGTACGACGCCTTGTCCGAGGCGAGGAACGCGACGAAGTTCGCGATCTCCTGCGGCTCCGCGACCCGGCCGAGCGGGATCGCACTCTCGAGCTTTGCGCGCTGCACGGGATCGGCGAGCGTGACCTCGTCGATGGGCGTGTGCACCGCACCCGGCGCGACGCCGACGACGGTGATGTTGTGCGGCGCGAGCTCGACGCCCGCGGTCCGGGTGAGCATCCGCACGCCGCCCTTCGCGAGGCAGTACGGCGAGTTGCCGGGCATCGGCCAGTCCTCGTGGATCGAGGAGATGTTGATGATCCGACCGCCGCCGCCCTGGGCGATCATCTGCTTCGCGGCGAGCTGGACGCCGAAGAACGCGCTCTTGAGGTCGATCGAGATCACGAGGTCGAACTCGTGCTCGGTCGTGTCGAGCGTGGACGTGCGTGTCTCCATGCCCGCGTTGTTGACCATGATGTGCAGGCCCCCGAAGGCCGTCACGGTGGCGTCGACGAGCTTCTGGATGTCGGCGACCGACGACACGTCGGCCTGGATCGCCTGCGCCTTCCCGCCGGCCGCCTCGATCTCCTTCACCGTCGCGTCCGCGGCCGTCTCGTTCTTGTGGAAGTTGACGGTCACCGACGCGCCCTGGCGCCCCAGCTCGACGGCGATCGCGTGGCCGATCCCGCTGTCTCCGCCGGTGACGATGGCAGCCTTGCCCTGCAGCGACATCCTGAAACCCTCCGATCAGTGGGGCGAGATGCCCCGGTTCCTGCTGAATGAACCGCCCGGCCGGAGCCGGGGCGAGTCAGGCATGGATGCGCTCCCCAACGATCCGCGTCGCGAGGACGCCCATCACGACCGCCACCGCCGCCGCCAGCGCGAAGATCGCCGCCAGCGAGACACCCAGGGCGTCCTGGAGCGGCCCGAACCCGAACGCGGCGATGCCGTACCCCGTCTGGTACGCCGCGATGAGCAGGCCCGCGACGGCGGCGCCCGCCGTGGTCAGGTCGTGCTGGCCGAAGCTGATGGTCAGCGGCAGGAGCGCGGAGCAGCCCAGGCCGGCAAGCCCGAAGACGAGCACGCCCGTCAGCCCGTCGCCCGCGGGGAGCAACGCCGCGAGCGCGAGGGCGGCCGCGGCGACGAACGGCAGCAGCCGGTACGTCGAGGTCTCGGGGAATCGGCGCTCGATCGCAGCGAACAGGATGCGCCCCAGCGTGACCGTCGCCCAGAACGTCGTCAGCGCAATCGAGGCGATCGTCGTCGTCGCGCCGATGGAGCCGGTCATGTACAGCGTCGACCAGTTGCCGCTCGTCGTCTCGACGATGCCGTAGAGGAGCGCGAACGCCCCGAACAGGAGGAACGCGCGCGGCAGCGGCGCTCGGCTCGCCTCAGGGGCCGGCGTCTCCTCCCCGGCATGCAGCGCGAGGCCCGCGCACGCCGTGAGCAGCACCGCCAGCAGGATCGCGACGATGAGCGGCAGCCCCCACCACCATCCAATGCCGAGGAACACCGCGACGAGCACGGGGGCGAGCGCGGTCCCGAGGCCGAGCAGCGCGTTGAGGTACAGGACCGCGCGGTCGACGGCGGCCGCGAAGAACGCGCCGACGAGGTTGTTGAGCGACGGCACGGTCAGCCCGAACCCGATCCCGAGGCACGTGGTCGCGAGGAGCAGCATCAGGTACG
This sequence comes from Candidatus Limnocylindrales bacterium, assembly GCA_035701885.1. GTDB lineage: Bacteria > Chloroflexota > Limnocylindria > Limnocylindrales > CSP1-4 > CAIXZV01. The sequence goes on along the minus strand of DASSRG010000014.1, from coordinate 33,198 downwards.
GGATCGAACCCGCGCCGATCGTGAACTGGCTCCCGACCAGCAGCGCCATCGCCGCGAGGTCGCCTGCGAGACCGGCCAGCAGCACGCGCTTCGCGCCCAGTCGCCGGGTCAGCCGCGCCCCCGCCACGGCCGCCGCGATCGCCGCGACGGCCTGGGGCAGGAACAGCGACCCGTACTGGCTCTGCCCGAACCCGTAGTAGTCCGGGCTGGTCAGGATCGAGCTCGCCGCCGGGAAGGTGACGAGCGCGACGCCCTGGACGAGCCCGGCGCCGTAGACGGCGACGACCTCTGCTCGGGACGCCGCCGGTGCGGCGGTCACGGACGCGACGGATGCGGACACGTTGGCGGGTGACGCTCGCGGCTGCGCGGCTCAGGCCATCGCGGACGCGGCCGTCCGCTCGGACGCCGAGACCCCGAGTCGGTCGAGGATGTGGTCCCCCACGCGGATCGCGTTCGCCATCGCCGTGAGGGCCGGGTTCACCGCGCCGATGCTCGGGAAGAAGCTCGTGTCGACGGCGTACAGGTTGTCCAGCTCGTGGGCCTTGCAGTTCACGTCGAGCACCGAGCTCGCGGGATCCGACCCGAACCGCAGGGTGCCTGCCTGGTGCGCGACCCCCGCGATCGGGATCTCGTTCTTGAGGTAGGTCGTCCGCGGGATGAGGTGGTCCGGGTGCATCCCGAGATGGGCGAGCATCGACTGGAGCTGGTGGTACAGCCGCTTCTGGGGCTCCTGGTTGTTCGGCGTGTAGCTCAGCTGAACCGCGCCGTCGCGGGTGAGCGTGACCCGGTTCTCGGGCCGAGGCAGGTCCTCGGTGGACAGCCAGAAGTCCACCGCGTGCTTCGCGACCTCGTCGAGGCTGAACGTCGGCGCGAGCTTCGTCTCGAGTGGCTTCTCGCCGCGGAACATCGGCGCCGAGGACTTGCCGACCATCTGGATGTTGCCCATCGGGTAGCCGAAGTCCCTGGACCCGAAGTAGAAGTCGTTGACCCCCAGCGTCTTCTGGAACCGCGTGGTGTTCGGCTCGCGGGAGATCGCGAGCACCGCCGTGCTGTTGTGGAACATGTAGTTGCGCCCGACCTGGTCGGACCCGTTCGCGAGGCCGTTCGGGTGGCGGTCGTTGGCCGACGCGAGGAGCAGCTTCGCCGAGTTGGCCGCACCGGCAGACACGACGACGATGTCGCCGCGGACCACGTGGCGCTCCCCGTCGTGGACCAGGTCCACGCCGGTCACCGTCCGGCCCGTCTCGTCGGTGAGCAGCCGGACCACCTCGGCGCCGGTCGCGAGCGTGACGTTCGGGTGCGCGACGGCCGGGCGCACGCCCAGCACGTCCGCGTCGGACTTGGCGAGGACCAGGCACGCGAAGCCGTCGCACGTCCCGCAGCGGATGCAGGGGCTGGCCTCCATCCGATCCTCGAGCAGCCGGACGCCGCACGGCGCGTGGAACGGGTGGTACCCGGCGCGAGCCAGGTCATCGGAGAGCTGCTGGATCCGCGGCTCGTGGCTGACCGCCGGGTACGGGTACGGCGCGCTGGACGGGCCCTCCGTGGGGTCCTCCCCGCGGGCGCCGTGGACCTCGTACAGCTGCTCCGCGAGCGTGTAGTACGGCTCCATCTCGGCATACGAGATCGGCCACGCCGGCGACATCCCGTCGTGATGCGGGAGCTCGCCGAAGTCCTCGGGCCGGAGCCGGTACAGCGCCGCGCCGTAGAACTTGGTCTGGCCACCCACGTAGTAGTGGATGCCTGGCTGGAACGGCTTGCCGTGGGCGTCGTACCAGGTGTCCTTCGACACGTACCGGTTGTCGACGAACACCTCGCCCGCGTCCCAGTTCTCGGGCTCGCGCGGCAGCCACCCGCCCCGCTCGAGGACGAGGATCCGCCTGCCGGACGGTGCGAGGTGTCGGGCGAGCGTGCCGCCTCCTGCGCCGCTGCCGACGATGACCACGTCGTACTGCGTGTCGAACATCACGTTGCCTCCCGGGCCGTGCTCGACCCGACCATCTCGTCCGGTTCCCAGAGCATCTCGGGCGTGCCGCTGGGGTCCAGGGCCTGCGGCGCACGCTCCCTGCCGAAGAAATCGACCGCCCAGCTGCGGAACGAGTCGACGCGGTTGCTGCCGCCGGTCATCAGCGCGGCGTGGACGCCGAGCCAGGCGGCGAACGCGGCCTTGCCCTGGAGCTCGATGCCGGCCACCTGGGCGACCGCGGCACCACGGCCGATCATCGCCATCGTCCCTTTGTCGAGGTACGCGAAGGGCTTCGGCGTCCTGCCCGCCCGGTCGTCGAGGATCGTCTTCGCGGCCGCCGAACCGCTCTGGAGCGCGACCGAGCCGAGCTGCGGGTGGGTCTTGCCGTCGTGATCCTTGTCCGGGATGTTGGCGATGTCGCCGATGGCGAGGACACCGGGGAAGCCGGCGACCCGGAAGTCCGGCCCCACGTCGATCCGGCCGCCGCGGCCCTGCGTCATGCCGCTCGCTCCCGCGACGGGCGCCGCCATCAGGCCGCCGCCCCAGATGACGCACCGGGTCGGGATCATCGTGCCGTCGGACAGCGTGACGTGGCCCGGGCCGATCTCCGTCACGGCGACGCCCATGTGGAGCTGGACACCGTCCTTCTCGAGGATCCGCTGCGCGTAGCCGTGCGCCTTGTCCGCGAACATCCCGAGCAGCGCCTTGCCGTGATCCACGAGGTGGACGGTCGCCCGCTTCTCGAGCTCGGGCATCTCGTGGAGCATCGTCGAGTGGATCATCTCGGCGAGCGCGCCGGCGACCTCCACGCCCGTGGGGCCCCCGCCGACGATGACGAACGTGATCGCGCCCTCGTCGATCTTCGACGGGTCGCGGTCCGCCTCCTCGAACGCCTGGATGATCCGCGTCTTCAGCCGCTGCGCGTCGTCGAGGGAGTACAGCGGGAACGCGTGCTCGGCGCCGGGCGTGCCGAAGAAGTTCGGCTGCGATCCGGCGGCGAGCACGAGGTAGTCCGCGCTGAACTCCTGGCCGTCGGCCGTCCTCGCCGTCCTGGCGACCGGGTCGATCTCCACGACCTCGCCGCGCTTCGCGTCGAAGTCGTCGAACTCGGCGGCGATCTTGCGCAGGGGGTACGCGATGTTCTGCGCCGGCAGCATGGACGTCGCCACCTGGTACAGCAGCGGCTGGAACTGGTGGTAGTCGTTGCGGTCGACGAGCGTCACCGCGACGTCCTTGTGCCTGGCGAGCTCGCGCGCACACGCGACGCCCGCGAACCCGCCGCCGATGATGAGGACCCTCGTCGGGGCCGTATCGGCCGTCATCACTTCCTCCGTGTCGCGGCGGCCGGCCGGACGCGGTCGACATCGACCATCCCCCGACCGAACGCGTCCATGCGGCCCCACCGGCCGCGGATGTCGAGCAGCTCCAGGTGACCGGCGATCTCGGGCAGCGCCGGGTCGACGACCAGGTGCTCACCAACAGGCTCGAGGCCGAGCATCGTCCGGATCAGCAGCAGCGGGGCGCCGGTCGACCACGCCTGCGGGCTGCACGCCGTGGGATAGCGGACCGGGTAGCGCGTGACCGAGCGCTCGTAGCCCGCGAACGCCTCGGGGAGCCTGCCGTCGAAGAAGCCGGCGGCATCGAGGATCCCGGCGGCGATCCGCGCAGCCTCGTCCTTGTAGCCGTAGCGCCGCAGGCCCCAGGCGATGAACGAGTTGTCGAACGGCCATACCGTGCCGAGGTGGTAGCCGACCGGGTTGTAGCGGCCCTCGCCCTCGGCCAGCGTCCGGACGCCCCAGCCGGACCACAGGCGCGGCCCCATGAGGTGCGCCACGACGGACTTCGCCTTCGACCGGTCGACGATCCCGCTCCACAGCAGCAGGCCGTTGTTCGACGCGAGCGAGTCCACCTGGCTGCCGTCCGCATCGAGGGCGATCGCGAAGTAGCCGCGGTCGGCCAGCCAGAAGTCACGGTTGAAGCGGCGCTTGAGGTCGGCCGCCTGCGCCTCGAGCTCGGTCGCCCAGGCCGGGTCCTTCCAGACGATCCGCGCGAGGCGTGCGGCGCGCAGCTTCGCGTCGTACGCGTAGCCCTGGAGCTCGCATGTTGCGCGCGGGAAGTCGGGCAGCCGCCCGTCGGCGTACGAGATCGAGTTCCAGCTGTCCTTCCAGCTCTGGTTCTCGAGGCCCGACTGCTCGTTGCGCCGCTTGTAGCTGATGTAGCCGTTGCCCATCAGGTCGGCGTAGTCGTCGATCCAGGCGACCGCCGCACGGGCCTCCCGCTCCAGCTCGCGGACCAGCTTGTGGTCGCCGGTCCAGCGCTCGTACTCGTCGAGCAGGATCACGTACAGCGGCGTGGCGTCGACGGCGCCGTAGTACGGGGTGTGCGGCCGCTCCTCGAACGCGGCCATCTCGCCGTAGCGCATCTCGTGGAGGATCCGCCCCGGGTCCTCGTCACGGAAGTCGTCGCGGCGGCTCCCCTGCCAGTCGCCGAGGACGCGCAGGGTCGTCGCGGCGAGCTCCGGCGCGAACGGCAGCGCCTGGAGGCTGGTGAAGATGCTGTCCCGGCCGAACATCGTCATGAACCAGGGCAGGCCCGCCGCCGGCAGGCTCTTGCCGCCGGCGACCGGTGGCGCGAACCGCAGCGCGGCAAGGTCGACGAGGCTGCGCCGGTACGTGGTCTCGAGCGTCTCCCAGCCGGACTCGAGCTTGGGCGCGTCCTCGATCCACTGCTCGAGGCTGCGGCTCATGTTCGGCCGGGCGTGGCGATCGCCGCGTCCGTACTTGGGCTTCGCCATCCGCCGCCCGAAGCCGGCGATCGAGGTGACGACGTCGAGGTCCGTCGTCCACGTGCCATGCGCCGGCAGGCGGACGGTGAACGTCAGGCCGTGCTCATCGACGTCCGCGGGCTCCGACGACCTGATCGTCGTCTCGCGCCGGAACGTGTCCCGTCGGTAGCCGAGGACGAGCGACCCGTCGTCGATCCGATGGTCGTACGTGCCGACCTTCGCGAGCGCGTCCTTGATCTCGAACAGGTCCGCGAAGTCCGAGGCGGCCTCGATGCGGACCGTCACGTCGGCGTCCTCGTCCGCGTGGCTCAGCAGCGTGAGCTGCTCGTGGAAGCCGTCGCCAACCGCCCGCTCGCGGATCGCCGACAGCTTGGGATCGATGTAGACGGTTCCCGTCGCCGGGACGAGGAAGAAGCGGGCCTCGAAGTACTGGAGGTCGTCGGTCGACAGGGCGTTCAGCCGCAGGTCGTTGACGGTCAGGACCCAGCGCGACAGGAAGCGGGTGTCGTACGAGAACAGTCCCGTGGGATCGGTCGTGGACGGCTCGATGTCGCCGCGCTCGTCGCTGACGACGAACGTGTTGCCATCGAGGATCCGGACCGTCTGGCCGGCCATCAGCCGCGCCGCTTTCCGGTGCCCCTGGCACCCGCCGACTTCGGCATCCCCGTGGGCGCGGGGAACAGCCGCTGGAACCGGACGAGGAGCCGGGGATCGCCCTCGATCTCGAGCTCGCCACGCAGGGTGGCCGCGAGCGCGCCGGTGTGGCCGGCGGCGAGCGCCTCGAACGCCTCAGGCGTCGTCCGCACGATGCAGTCGGCGTCGCCCTCGGCCTGGCTCACGCGGATCGCACCGTCGTCGATCCCCACCCACCAGGAGTCGATGCTCGAGCCCTTCGCGAGGTCGATCCGCACCGTTCCCTTCGTCGCCCCGAGGACCGGATCGTGGCCGCGCGCCGCGAGGCTCGCGAAGAACGCCGCTGTGGCGGTTGTCATCCGCGCCCTCCCCGTCTTCCTCGAGCACCGGCGGGCGAACAACCAGGGGCGGCGTACGGGCGTCGGACCTTGCACGATCCTCGCGAAGCCCGGGGGCGATGGCATCACCCGGATCGAACGATGCATCGCTCCGTGGTGCCTCGCAACGATGGACCGGGGTCATCGCGACGCACTGCCCGTCCGCGCGCGATGCCGCGATGGAGACGAGGGGAGGCTGGCCACGGACCCGGAGTTCCTGTCACGGATCCAGTTCGCCCTGACCGCGAGCTTCCACTTCATCTACCCGCCGCTGTCGATGGGCCTCGGGCTGATGATGGTGATGGTCGGGATCGCATATGCCCGGACCAAGGACCCGAAGTGGCGCCAGCTGTCGTTCTTCTGGGTCAAGCTCTACGGGCTGATCTTCGCCCTCGGCGTCGCGACCGGCGTCGTCCAGGAGTTCGAGTTCGGCATGAACTGGGCCGACTACTCCCGGTTCGTCGGCAACGTGTTCGGCAGCCTGCTCGCCGCCGAGGGCGTGTTCGCGTTCTTCCTCGAGGGCGGGTTCCTCGGGCTGCTCCTGTTCGGGGGCAACCGCCTCGGCCCGCGGATGTGGCTGTTCGCGACGATCGTCGTGGTGTTCGGGGCGCACTTCAGCGCCCTGTGGATCATCATGGCCAACTCCTGGATGCAGACGCCCCAGGGCTACGAGATCGTCAGCGACCCGGCCCCGGCGCGCGCGGTCATGACCGACTTCGGCCAGGTCCTGTTCACGCCGTCGTTCCTGCCGCGCATCGTCCACGTGTTCTTCGCCTCGTGGACCGCGGGTGCCGCGCTGATGATGAGCGTCTGCGCGTACTACATCCTGCGCAACCGCCACGTCGACATCGCGAAGTCGAACCTGAAGCTCGCGCTCGCGGCGTTCATCGTGTTCTCGGTGGCGAACTTCGGGCTCGCTGGACCGAACCAGGCGATCGAGGTCACCAACGAGCAGCCGCTCAAGCTGGCGTCGATGGAGGGCCTGTGGGAGACGACGTCGTGCGCCCCGCTGTTCCTCGTCGGCTGGGTGGATGAGGCGACGCAGACGACGACCGGGATCTCGATCCCGTGCCTGCTCAGCGTGCTCGCGTACTTCAACCCACAGGCGACCGTCCAGGGCATCACGGCGTTCTCGCCGCCGGCCCCCACTCCGCCGATCAACCTCCTGTTCCAGGTCTACCACCTGATGTTCGCGCTGGGCTCCCTGTTCGTGCCGATCGGGCTGCTCGCGGGGTTCCTGTGGTGGCGCGGCCAGCGGCTGCTGCGGACGCGCTGGCTGCTGTGGGTCCTGGTCGTGACGGTGTTCTTCGTCGAGATGGCGATCATCGCCGGCTGGTGGACCGCCGAGATCGGGCGCCAGCCGTGGGTCGTCTACAACGTCCTCGCGACGGCCGACGGCGTCTCCCCGACCCTGACCGCCGTCGACGTCGCGACGTCGCTCGGCATGTTCATCGTCCTGTACGCGGTCCTGCTGGTGCTGTTCCTGTACCTCCTGAACCGGGCCATCCACGAGGGACCGGCGCCGCTCGAGGAGGTGGAGACGGTCGACCGGACGACGCTTCCCGACACGTTCCGCGAGATCTTCGCCCGGCGTGACCGGGCCAGCAACAGTGGCGAGCCGAGCGGAGACGTCTGATGCTGAGCGAGATCTGGTTCGTCCTGTTCGTCGCGATCGTCGCGGGCTACCTGATCCTCGACGGGTTCGACATGGGCGTCGGCATCGTGCTGCTGCCATTCGCGAGGAACGACCACGAGCGGCGAGTCCTGCTCAACAGCATCGGGCCGATCTGGGACGGCAACGAGGTGTGGCTGGTGCTCGCCGGCGGCGTGCTGTTCGCCGTGTTCCCGCTCGCCTACGCGTCGCTGTTCTCCGGCCTGTACCTCGCGTTCATGCTCGTCCTGTTCGTGATGATCCTGCGGACGGTGGCGATGGAGTTCCGGAGCAAGGAGGCGTCGCCGCGCTGGCGGTCGCTGTGGGACGGGGTGTTCTCGCTCGCGTCCGCGGCGCTCGCGCTGCTGCTGGGCGTCGCGTTCGGGAACGTGCTCTCGGGCCTGCCCGTCGATGCGAACGGGAACATCTCGACGTCCCTGATCTCGCTCCTGTCGCCGTTCGCGCTGCTGGTCGGCGTGACGACGATCGCGATGTTCGCGATGCACGGCGCCCTGTACCTCGTGATGAAGACCGAGGGTGACCTGAACGCGCGGATCCGGGGCTGGGTCCCGCGCCTGATGATCGTGTTCTTCGTGCTCAACACCGCGGTCGTGGCCGCGATGGTCGTCAACCATCACCAGATCACGAGCCGCTACGTGGAGCAGATCTGGCCGGTCATCTTCCCGGCCGGGGCGCTCGTCGCGATCCTGCTCGCCTGGCGCTTCGTCCGCCAGGGCCGCGAGTTCCTCGCCTTCGTGGCCTCCGGCGCGACGATCGCCCTCCTCGTCGTGTCGGGCGCGATCGGGCTGTTCCCGAACCTCATCGTGTCCACGCTCGACACGGCGAACAACCTGACGGTCTACAACGCCGCGTCCCAGGACAACACGCTGGTGGTGTGTCTCGTCGTCGCGCTGATCGGGATGCCGTTCGTGCTGCTGTACACCGGCGGCGTGTACTGGTTCTTCCGCGGCAAGACCCAGATCGATTCGCACGGCTACTGACCTCACCGTCCGGTCACGAGGGCTCGCGATCGGGCGGCCACGAGCCGCAACGCCCGAGGCACGGGTCCTCGCCCGCTCGCCCGTTGCGGGCCGGCTCGTCGTCGTGTCGGTGGCGGCGTCCCTCGGCGCCGTCATCGTCACGATCATCGCCGCCGCGCTCATGGCGGCGGCGATCGCGGGCACGGTCGAGGGGACGCGCGGCGCCGCGCAGGTGGGCGCGCTGCTCGTCGTGCTCTCGGGCGTGGTGGTCGTCCGGAGCGTGTCGCTGGGTGCGGCCGAGGCGACGGCGGGGCGTGCGGGAATCCGGCTCGCGGCCGACCTCCGTGCCGAGCTGAGCGCCCACCTGCTCGCGCTCGGGCCTGCGCGGGCGGCACCCGACACGACGGGAGCGCTGGCGACCACGCTCGTCGGCGGCCTGGAGGCGATCGAGGCCTGGGCGCGCTCCTACCGGCCGGCGTCATGGCTCGCGGTGGCGGCGCCGCTCCTCGTGCTCGTCGTGGTCGCCGTCGTGGATCCGCTCTCGGCGCTCGTGCTGCTCGTGACGGGGCCGGTGCTCGTGCTGCTGCTCGGGCTCATCGGTTCGCGCGTCGCTCCCGCGACCGCCGCCCGTGAGCGCGAGCAGCGGTGGATGCAGGGCTACTTCGCGGACATGCTGCGGGGCCTCGCCACGCTTCGGGCGTTCGGGCGAAGCCGCGAGCAGGCGGAGCAGATCCGCGCGATCGGGCTGCGCCACGGCGAGTCGACGATGGCCGTGCTGCGGACCGCGTTCCAGACGAGCCTCGTGCTCGAGTGGGGCGCCGCCGTCGCGATGGCGCTCGTCGCGGTCGAGCTGAGCCTCCGGCTGATGGCCGGTGGGATCGGGTTCGAGCCGACGCTCGCCGTGCTGATCATCGCGCCCGAGTTCTTCGTGCCGCTCCGGCGGCTCGCAGCGCAGTACCACGAGGGCGCGGCGGGCCACGAGGCGGCGATCCGCGTGCTCGAGGTGCTGGACCGCGAGCCTGCTCCGCCATCGCCGGCACCCCGCGCGGCCGGCGCGACCGCCGTGCTCGAGGACCCGCTCGGTGACGTCGTCGTCGAGGACGTTGCCGTGACGTATCGCGGCCGTGCCGTCCCGGCCCTCGCCGCGGTCGACCTCGTCCTGCCGGCAGGCCGGCGCATCGCCGTGGTGGGCCCGTCGGGCGCCGGCAAGTCGACGCTCGTCGCGCTGCTCCTCCGGTTCCTGGAGCCGGATGCCGGCCGGATCCTCGCCGGCGGGGCCGACATCCGGACGCTCGACGCCGCGGCGTGGCGCGCGGGCATCGCGTCGCTGCCCCAGGCGCCGCACCTGTTCCATGGATCGGTGGCGGACAACATCCGGCTCGGGCGGCCGGACGCGTCGCTCGACGAGGTGGTCGCGGCCGCCCGCGATGCCGATGCCAACGGCTTCATCGCGACGCTGCCGATGGGCTATGACACGCCGCTCGGCGAAGACGGCGCGCGACTGTCGGGCGGGCAGCGGCAGCGGATCGGGCTCGCGAGGACGTTCCTCCGCGCGAGCGGCGCCCGGCTGGTGGTGCTCGACGAGCCCACCGCTCACCTCGACCCGGACGCGGAGGCGCACGTCGCCGAGTCAATCGCCGCGCTCGCCGGCCCCCGCACGGTCGTCGTCGTGTCGCACCGGCCGGCGCTCGTCGCCGGCGCGGAGGTGGTCATCGAGCTCGCGCGCGGGCGGGTGGTGCGATGACGCTCCGTCGCATCCTCGGACTGACGACATTCCGGCCGGGGTGGCTCCTCGCGGGCGCCGCACTCGGCGCGCTCGCGATCGTCGCCAACGTCGCGCTCGTCGCGGTGTCGGCCGTGCTCGTGAGTCGTGCCGCGTTCGTGACCAACGTCGCGGAGCTCGCGCTCGCGATCACGGCGGTGCGCGTGCTGGCGATCGGGCGTGCGGTCCTGCGCTACGGCGAGCGGATCGTCGTGCACGCGGGCACGTTCCGGGTGCTCGCGGACGTGCGCGCGTGGGCGTACCGGTCGATCGAGCCGCTCGCGCCCGCCGGCCTCCGGACGTGGCGGAGCGGCGACCTGCTGGCCCGGTTCGTCGCGGACGTCGGCACCCTCGAGGAGGCGTTCGCCGGCGTCGTCGTGCCGGTGGTCGCGGCGCTCGGCGCGGCCGCGTTCGGGTGCCTGCTGCTCGGGACGATCGCGCCCGCGACCGGCGTCGTGCTGCTCGCTGCAGCGCTCCTCGCCGGGCTCGGCGGGCCGCTGCTCGTGCGGCGCGCGTCGCGGGAGCCGGCGCTGGCGCGGATCGACCGGCGCGCGGAGGCCACCGCCCAGGCGATCGACCAGGTGGCCGGTGTCGCGGACCTCGCGGCGCTCGACCGTGGCGCCAGCCACCGCGCCATGCTGCTCGCGACGGCGGCGTCCATGGACCAGGCGGGCGTCCGCCTCGCGGACGTGCGCGGCTGGCACGCAGCGGGGACGAGCCTCGTGACCGGCCTCGCCGCGGTCGCGATCATCGGGGTCGGCGCCTCGCTGGTCCGGGATGGCACCGTCCCGGCGATCCTGCTCGCGACGTTGCCGCTGGCGGCGCTGGCCACGTTCGAGGCGGTTGCACCGCTGGCCGCGGCCGTCCAGCGGCTGGACGCTACGGAGGCCGCCGGCGGGCGGATTCTCCAGCTCGTCGACGCGACGCCCGCGGTCGTGGACGCCGCGGTGCCGGTCGCCGCGCCGGCCGCCCACGGCATCGAGATCGGGAACCTCCGGTTCCGCTACCCGGGCGCCGCCCGCGACACGCTGGACGGGCTCTCGCTGTCCATCCCGCCGGGCGGCCGCGTCGCGCTCGTCGGCCCGAGCGGCGCCGGCAAGTCGACGCTCGTCCAGCTGCTGCTCCGCTTCGAGCCGTACGACGGGGGCGAGATCCGCGTCGGCGGGGTGGAGCTGCGTGACCTCGCCGCGGACGACGTCCGGGCGATGCTCGGCGTCGCGACACAGCGGGTCGACCTGTTCTCGGCGTCGATCCGCGACAACCTGGCGCTCGCCGATGCGGACCTGACGGACGAGGCGGCCCGCCGCGCGATCGAGATGGCGCAGCTCGCGCCGCTCGTCGACTCGCTGCCGGCCGGCGACCGCACGCCGATCGGCGAGGACGGACGGGAGCTGAGCGGCGGCGAGCGACGGCGGCTCGCGATCGCGCGCGTCATCGTGCGCGACGCGCCGATCGTGATCCTCGACGAGCCCGCGGCGGACCTGGACCTCGAGACGGAGGCCCGCCTGTGGGCGTCGCTCGAGCCGTTCCTCGCCGGCCGGACGACGCTCGTGCTGACCCACCGGCCGCCGCCCGGCTGGGCCCCGGCCGACGTTCGGCGGATCGAGGACGGCCGCATCGTCTGACGGCGCCCGACCCCTCCGGCCGTGCGCAGGCGCCCGCCGCGCTACCCTGCCCGCGTGATCCGCGTGGACGACGACGAGTTCGAGCAGTGGGTGATCGAGGCGATCGACGCCCTGCCCGCCCCGTTTCGGGAGCGGCTGGGGAGCGTCGCGATCGTCGTCGAGGAGTGGCCGACCCAGGAACAGCTCGCGTCCGTCGGCGCGGCAGGGCTGTACGGCCTGTACCAGGGGGTGCCGCGCAACCGGACCGGCGCGGACTGGGCGCCGACGCCATCGCGGATCACGATCTTCCGGGGCACGATCGAGCGGTCCGCGCACACCCCCGAGGCCATGCGCGAGCGGGTGATCGAGACCGTCCACCACGAGATCGCGCACCATTTCGGCATCGACGACGCCCGCCTCCGCGAGCTCGAGCGCGAGCGCAACGGCCACTCGGGGCACTAGCCGCATGGACGCGCGGATCCTGCTCGTGGAGGACGACGCGTCGATCCGCGAGGTCACGGCGATCGGGCTGCGCGCCGCGGGCTTCGACGTGTCGACGGCGGCCGACGGCGCCGAGGGCCTGGATCGGTGGCGGCACGAGCGACCCGATCTCGTGCTCCTGGACGTGATGCTCCCGAAGCTGGACGGGCTGGAGGTCCTGCGCGCGATCCGCCGCGAGTCCACGGCGCCGGTCGTGATGCTCACCGCCCGTGCCGACACGATCGACGTCGTCGTGGGCCTGGAGTCCGGCGCCGACGATTACGTGCGCAAGCCGTTCGAGCTGCCCGAGCTCGTCGCTCGGGTGCGCGCGGCGCTGCGCCGGCGGGCGCCCGGGGCCGACGGCGCCGATGCCCCGGCCACCCCGCTGCGGCTCGGCCCGCTGGAGATCGACCTGGCCGGACGGACGGTCGCGCGGGACGGCCAGCCCATCGAGCTGACCCGCACGGAGTTCGACCTCCTCGCCGAGCTCGCGCGCAACCCGGGCCAGGTCGTCGACCGCGAGACGCTTCTCGACCACGTCTGGGGCTACGACTTCCTCGGCGACTCGCGGCTGGTGGACGTCGCGATCGCGCGCCTGCGGGCGAAGATCGAGGCCGACCAAGCAGAGCCGCGCCTCGTGCTCACGGTGCGCGGGGTGGGCTACAAGGCGTCGCGGGACGCCTGAGCCACCCGATGCGCAGCCTCCGCACCCGGCTCGCAGTCACGCTCGTCCTGCTGGTGACCCTCACCGTCGCCCTCATCGGCGTCGGGGTCTACGCGTTCGTCGACGCCTCGCTGCGGTCGAGCCTCGTCGCGGACGCGCGGCGCCAGGCCGACTTCGACCTCTCGGTCCTCCTCCCCGCCGTCCAGCCACCGCCGGCGGACGCCGCCGCGTTCGGCGCGAGTGGCCTCCCGGAGCAGTTTCGCCTCCGCGGCGACGCGCGGGTGATCGCCGACTTCGGCGACGGCGCCCCGTGGGTCCCGGCCGGGCTCCCGGGCGCGCTCGATGAGGTGTCGCCGGCGCTGCGCGACATCGTGGGCCGCGGCGAGCTGGGCTACGCGTGGCAGCCGCTGGGCGGCGAGCCGTCGCTGGTCGTCGGCGGGCGCCAGGGCACGGGCCCCGCGATCTACCTCGCGTTCCCGGCGCGCGGCGTCGAGGACGCCCTGGCCCAGCTGCGGCTCGGGCTCGCGGCCGGCGGGCTCATCGCGATCCTCGTCGCGCTCGTCGTCTCCGGGCTCATCGCCCGTGGCATCCTGCGGCCCGTCACATCGGGCGCCGCCGTCGCGCGTCGCATCGCAGACGGCGACCTCGGCGCGCGCGTCCCGACGGGGGGCACGATCGAGATGGCGCGCTGGGCCGAGGACTTCAACCGGATGGCGGACTCGCTGCAGGCCACCGTCACGCGCCTCGAGGCCGCCGAGGGCCAGAACCGGCGGTTCGTCGCCGACGTCACCCACGAGCTGCGGACGCCGCTCACCGCGCTGCTCGCCGAGGCGTCGGTCCTCGAGTCGTCGCTGGCGGCGCTCCCGCCCGACGGCCGACGTGCGGGCGAGCTGCTCGTGGCGGACGTACGCCGGATGCGCACGCTCGTCGACGACCTGCTCGAGATCTCGCGCTTCGACGCGGACGTCGAACAGGCGTCGATCCAGGCGATCGACCTCGGGCGGCTCGTCACTGCCGTCGTCGCGGCCCGCCACCCGGCGGCGTCGGTCGTGCTGCCGTCGCAGCCGGTGGTCGTGGATTCCGATCCGCGCCGGCTCGAGCGGATCGTCGGCAACCTACTGGACAACGCTGCGTCGCACGCGCCGGGGGCCGCGGTCGAGGTGTCCCTCACGCCCGTCGCGGGCGGCGCCGTCATCGTCGTGGCCGACCGCGGCCCGGGCGTCCCCGCGGACGCGCTCCCCCACCTGTTCGAGCGGTTCTGGAAGGCCGACCCGTCCCGCGCGGGCGCCGCGGCCGGCGGCTCGTCCGGGCTTGGTCTCGCGATCGCCGCCGAGAACGCCGCGCTCCTGGGCAGCAGCCTCCGCGCCCGCAACCGCCCGGGCGGCGGCCTGATCGTGGCGCTGACCGTGCCCGTCACGCGATCGTTACCTGCGGGAGATGGTTCCGCCACACCGGCGAGCGATGCTCGATCCATCGAGCAACCCGCACGGAGGGCCGGATCATGACCCGCCTCGCTCGCGTCCTCCCACTCCTCACCTTCCTCGTCATCGTCGCCCTCGTGGGGGCGTGCGCGCCGTCGGTGGGATCCCTCGGCTCCCCGGCGACGCCCGCCCTCACCGCCGAGCCGTCGCTCGAGGTCCCGTCCGGCGACGCCACGCCGGGCGCCTCCACGTCCCCGTCGGCGCCGGCCTCGGCGTCGACCGGCCCATCTGCCGCGCCGTCGACCGGCCCGTCCGCCTCGCCGGACGGCTCGGCATCGCCGTCGACGCCGTCAGCCGCGCCCACCCCACGCCCGACGACCGCACCCACTGCCTCGACGAACGGCGACACGACGATCGTGCGCGCCTACTTCGTGCTCGGCAGCTTCACGGACAACGCCGGCCTCGCGCCGGTCCTCCGCGAGGTGCCGAAGACGAAGGCCGTCGCGACGGCCGCGATGCGCCAGCTGCTCGCCGGCCCGGCCGGGGACGAGCTGTCCGCGCGCCCCGCGATGTACACGGCGATCCCCGACGGCACCACGCTGCTCGGGATCTCGATCGCTGACGGCGTGGCCACGGTGAACCTTTCCAAGGAGTACGAGGCCGGCGGCGGCAGCGCGTCGATGCAGGCGCGGCTCGCGCAGGTCGTCTACACGCTCACCCAGTTCCCGACGGTCACCGGCGTCCGCTTCCAGCTCGACGGCGTCCCGGTCACCGCGCTGGGCGGCGAGGGCGTCGTCCTCGACGGCCCGGTCGGCCGCGACGACTTCCGCGACCAGCTGCCCGCGATCTTCGTCGACCGGCCGGCCTGGGGCGCCAGCCTGGGCAATCCCGGGATCGTCAGCGGCGAGGCGAACGTGTTCGAAGCCACGTTCCAGCTCGAGCTGGTGGACGCGCGCGGGCGGACGATCCTCGGCAAGACCGTGACCGCCTCGTGCGGCACCGGCTGCTGGGGCACGTTCCGGACGTCGCTGGCCTACACCGTGCCGGCGGCGCAGTGGGGCACGCTCCGCGTGTTCGAGCCCTCGGCGAAGGACGGCACCCCGACCCACGTCACCGAGTACCCCGTCTGGCTCACGCCGGCCGGGTGACGCGCCCGCCTATGGCAACCTGGCGAACGCGTCGATGAGCAGCCGCTCGAAGCGCGCGCGGTCGATCACGATGCCGACGTCGGCGTTGGGGGTCCGGCCGTCGCGCTTCAGGCGGTAGGGCAGGCCGTCGCAGATCGTCCGGCCGCGCGCCGGCCCGTTGGTCGTGTCCACGACGACGTGGTACGGCGCGACGGCGACGAGGTCCGGGACCATCAGGTGCGCGATCGCCACCGCGTCATGGATGGCCGTCGTCGTCGAGCCGGACCACTCCATGTTCCGGTCGAGCGCGAAGTCGGTCAGCTCCGCGGCCACCCTCCCGGACACGGTTCCCAGTGCGCGGAGCTCGGCCGCCGAGTCCCGGTCCAGCAGCGCCTGGTGGGTCACGTCGAGGCCGATCATCGTGATCGGCACGCCGCTCCGGAACACGACGTCCGCGGCCTCCGGGTCCGCGATGATGTTGAACTCCGCGGACGCGGTCGTGTTCCCCTCCCCGATCGAGCCGCCCATCAGGCAGATATGCGAGATCCGCGAGGCGAGGTGCGGGTACAGCCGGAGCACGAGCGCGACGTTGGTGAGCGGCCCGATCGGCGCGATCGCGACGGGCTCCGGGTGCTCGGCGAGGATCCGGGCGATGAGCGCGACGGCGCCCTCCGGACGCGCCTCGGTGGGCGCCGCATCCAGCACCGTGTTCCCGATGCCGCTCTCGCCGTGGACCTCGGTCGCCCTGACGATCGAGCCGAGGAGCGCACCGGCCGCTCCCTCCGCGACCGGGACGTCGTCGCGGCCGTACGCGTGGAGGAGCCGGAGCGCGTTGTCGGTGCACCGGGTGACGTCTGCATTGCCGCCGACCGTCGTGACCGCGAGCAGGTCGATCTCGGGGCTCGCTGCCGCGAGGCCGATGGCGAGCGCGTCGTCGAGGCCCGGGTCGCTGTCGATGATCAGCGGGATCGGGTGCTCGGCGGTCCCGAACGGGGCGGTGCGGGTTTCCGCCCCAGCCTTGTGGTACGTCGGGATGGCGTGGACGGGGCCCCACTCGTCCACGTTGTAGCCGGCGCTCACCTCGTCACGCGGGGACTCACCCCTGGTCGTAGGGCTGGCCGGCCGCGGCCGGACCGCGCACGCGCCCGACGACGCCCGCGACGACGATGATCGTCACGAGGTACGGGACGCTGTTGAGCAGCTGCGGCGGGACGTCGACACCGAGGATCGACAGCAGGGCCTGCGCCGAGTCCGAGAAGCCGAACACGAGCGCGGCGCCGAACGCGTAGACCGGGTTCCACGCCCCGAAGATGACCGCCGCGAGGGCGATGAAGCCGCGGCCCGCGGACATGTTCATCTGGAACGAGCCCGCCGACGCGAGGCTCAGCGACGATCCGGCGATGCCCGCGAGGATGCCGGCGAGGATCATCGCCCGGTAGCGGATCCGGATCACGTCGATGCCCACCGTGCCGGCGGCGGACGGCTTCTCGCCCGATGCGCGGAGCCGGAGGCCCCAGCGGGTCCGGAACAGCATGAACGTGAAGAACACCATCACGATCAGCGTGAAGTAGACGTACGGCGTCTGGTTGAACAGGATCGGCCCGATCACCGGGATGTCGCCCAGGATCGGCAGCTTCACCGCCTCGATGGTGGGCGGCGTGTTGAGCTGGGTGTTCTTCGACAGCACGCGCAGGAACAGGAAGTTCGTGATCCCCAGCGCGCCGATGCCGATGACGACGCCCGCGATGATCTGGTCCACCTTCCAGCGGATGCCCAGCCAGGCGAGCAGCAGCGCGACGAGGATGCCGGAGATGGCCGCGGCGACCACGCCGATGAACGCGGCGACGCTGAGCATGAAGGGATCCGCGTTCGGCCCGAGCATGATCCGGACGACGCTCGCCGCGATCGCCGCCACGCAGGCGCCGATGAGGAACTTCCCCTCGATGGCGATGTTCAGCAGCCCCGAGCGCTCGGACAGGATGCCCGCAAACGCACCGAGGGTGATCGGGGTCGCGAGGGCGAGCGTCCCCTGGAGGACGCCGGTGAGGTTGGCCGTCTTGCCCTCGAGCAGCGCGGCGAGGGTCGCGACGACCCACAACGGGATGATGACGGCCAGCATCCGGCGCCACTTGAACGAGGCGCCGCGGTAGAGCTGCCAGATGCCGGTCGCACCGGTGACGACGCCGGTGAGGATCCACAGGATCCCGACCGTCGTCTGGATCGGGAACGCCGTGCCGCCCTGCTTGTCGATCCAGAACGAGAACTTCGCCGGCGTGTCCATCGTGCTGATGGCCAGCTGGAGGGCGAACAGGCCAAGGACGGCGAAGATGACACCCCGGATGCGGGCCGACCGGCGGGCGGCGCGTGCCGCGCTCGAGTCCTCGTGGATCGCATGCTCGGTGAAGGTCGCGTCGGCCGCGGTCATGCTGCGCTCCCTTCGGGCGTCGGGGCGTCCGGTTTGGCCGGTGCGGCGGGGGTGCTCGGCGTCTCGGGTGCCTTCTTCCGGTCGACCCGCCAGATCGCACGGATGAGGCCTGGCGCAGCCACGAAGATGATGACGAGCGCCTGGACGAACGTGAGCAGGTCGACCGGGATGCCGGTCTTCACGCCCATGAGGCCGCCGCCGTTGCGCAAGGCACCGAACAGGAGCGCCGCGAGCACGATGCCGAACGGCCGGTTGCCGGCGAGCAGCGCGAGCGCGATCGCGGTGAACCCGTAGCCCGGGCTGATGTCGTTCGACATCTGGGGCACGGTGCCCAGCACCTCCATCGACCCGCCGAGGCCGGCGAGGGCGCCGGAGAGGGTCATCGCGAGGATGATCGAGAACGACGCGTTCATGCCGGCGTAGCGGGCCGCGGTCATGTTGAAGCCGGCCGCGCGGAGCTCGAAGCCCTTCGTGGTCCGGAACAGGAACCACGACACGACGACGGCCATGATCAGCGCCACGATGAAGCCCCAGTGGAGCCGCATGGCCGGGAGGTCGATCAGGAGCGGGATCCGCACGAAGTCCGACAGGACCTTGGAGATCGGCTGGTCGGAGTTCTCCTGGCGCAGGAAGTCGGACCGGAGGCCGAACAGGACGACCTGGGCCGCCACGTAGTTGAGCATGATGGTCGTGATGACCTCGCTCGCCCCCGTGCGGGCCTTGAGGAACCCCGGGATGAAGCCCCAGAGGCCGCCGGTGATGACGCCGAAGAGCGTCGCGACGAGGATGATCACCGGCATCGGCGCGCCCTTGAGCGCGATCGCGGCGGTCGCCGCGCCGAACGCGCCGAGCACGAACTGCCCCTCGACGCCGATGTTGAACGCGCCGCTGCGGAACGAGATCGCGACCGCGAGGCCCGTGAAGATCAGCGGCGTCGCGGCGACCAGCGTCTCGGTGATGGGGCGGAGCGCGGCCGCGAGGGCCCGTGGCGTGGGATCGGCGAGCGCCGCCTGGTACTTCGCGGGATCTCCGAGCGCGCCCACGACCATCGCGCCGTAGGCATTGATGACGGTGTTGACGGCACCGCCGATCGCCGCGCCCGGGTCGGTGCCCAGCTGCGAGAGGTTCTCGAAGTCCGTGATGAGGATGAAGATCGATCCGACGATGAACGCCGTGATGATCGCGAGGATCGGGACGAGCGCGGGGCGGAGGGCGCGACCGACGCGGCTCAATGCACGCCTCCCATCAGCATGCCGACCTTCTCGTAGGTCGCCTCCTCGCCCTCCACGACGCCCACGACCTGGCCTCCCTGCATCACGGCGATGCGATCCCCCACGGCGAGCACCTCGTCGAGCTCGGTGCTGACGATGAGGATCGCGGCCCCCTGGTCGCGTTGCTCCACGATCCGGCGGTGGATGTACTCGATGGAGCCCACGTCGAGGCCCCGCGTCGGCTGCGCCGCGATGACGAGCTTGAGTGGCCGCGAGAACTCGCGGGCCACGATGACCTTCTGCTGGTTGCCGCCCGACAGCGAGCCAGCGTAGGTGTCGATGCCCGGTGTGCGGACGTCGTAGTCCTTCACCGCCTGTGCCGCGTGCTCGTTGATGGCCGTGCGGTCCAGCCGGATTCCGTGGCTGTACGGCTCGCGATGGTACGAGTCGAGGATGAAGTTCTCGGCGACGGTCATGTAGTTGATGAGCCCGTCGCGATTGCGGTCCTCGGGGATGTGCGCGACGCCCTCGTCCGCGATGTGTCGCGGGCTCACGTGCTTGATGCTGTGGGCGTCGAGGTTGATCTCGCCGGAGTCGACCTGCCGGAGACCGACGATCGCCTCGACGAGCTCGGTCTGCCCGTTGCCCTGGACCCCCGCGAGCGCGACGATCTCGCCTGAGCGGATCTCGAGGTTCACGTCCTGGACCGCCATGTGGCCGCGGTCGTCGCGGACGTGGAGGTTCCGGATCTGCAGGACGACGTCGCCCGGGTTCGCCGGTCCCTTGGGGACCCGCAGCTCCACGTCGCGCCCCACCATCAGGTTCGCGAGCTGCTCCCTGGTCGCGGTCTTGGGGTCAGCGGTGCCCGCGACCCGCCCGCGCCGCAGGACCGTGATCTTGTCCGCGACCTCCAGCACCTCGTTGAGCTTGTGGGTGATGAAGATGACCGTCGTGCCGGCCTCCGCGAGCCCGCGGATGATGCCGAACAGCTCCTCCGTCTCGAACGGCGTGAGCACAGCCGACGGCTCGTCCAGGACGAGGATGTCGCTCTGGCGATAGAGCGCCTTGAGGATCTCGACCCGCTGGCGGACGCCGACGGGCAGGTCCTCGATCTTCGCGTCCGGATTGACGTTGAGGTTGTACTTCGTGGACAGCTCCACGACGCGCTGGCGGGCGGTACTGCGGTCGAAGGTGCCGAATATCCCCGACGTGCTCTCCGCCCCCAACGCGACGGCCTCCACGACGTCGAACACCGGGACCAGCTGGAAGTGCTGGTGCACCATGCCGATCCCGGCGTCGATCGCCTGGCGCGGGTCAGAGAAGACCCGCGGCGATCCATCGATGAGGATCTCCCCCGAATCCGGTCGGTACAGGCCCGACAGGATGTTCATCAGGGTTGACTTTCCGGCGCCGTTCTCACCCAGCAGGCCGAGGACCTCGCCGCGGTCGGCGGAGATCGAGATCCGGTCGTTGGCGAGGACGCCGGGGAAGGTCTTCGTGATGTCCTTGAGCTCGAGGCGCATGGACGGGCTCAATCCTCGGATACGAGACGCCCGCCCCCGGCATGCCAGGAGCGGGCGAGTTGGTGCGTGGTCGGTGTCCGGCCGTCCGCTACTTGAGGTAGTCGGAGACCTTGACGGTGCCGGCCGCGATGTCGGCCGAGAGCTGCTCGACCTCGGCCTTCAGCTCGGCCGGGACCTCGCTGTCGAGCTCGTGGAACGGCGAGATGCGGACGCCCTTGTTGGCGAGCGTGCCGACGAAGTTCTCGCCGCCCGTGTCGCCACCGGCGTTCTTCTTGAACGTCTCGAGCACTGCGACGTCGATGACCTTCTCAGCGGAGGTCAGGATCGCCTTGGCGTACTCGGCGAGGGAGATCGCCTGGTCGGTGTCGACGCCGATCGCCCACTTGTTCGCGGCGAGCATCGCCTTGATGGTGCCGTTGCCCGTCGCGCCCGCGACCGGGTGGACGATGTCCGCGCCCTGGTCGAGGAACGTCTTGGCCAGCTGCTCGCCCTTGGCGGGGTCACCCCAGGGGTTGTCGCCGCCGACGAACGTGCCGGTCTGCTTGGCCGCGTCCCAGCCGAGGAGCTGGACGTCCTTGCCCTTCTTCTCGTTGTAGATCTTGATGCCGGCGTACAGGCCGTCCATGAACCGGGTGACACCCGGGAACTGCTGGCCGCCGTAGGTGCCGATGATCCCGCTCTTGCTGAACCCGGCCGCGAGGTAGCCCGCGAGCGTCGCGGCCTCGTCGATCTGGAAGTCAAGACCCGAGAAGTTGGCCGGGGTCGCGCCGTTGGTGGCCTCGTCCCAGACCGCGTCGACCTGCGCGAACGAGATGTCCGGGTTCGCCTTGACGGCGTCCACGGTCACCTGCGCCTGGTTGAAGCCGACGGTCACGATGGACTGGCAGCCCTCGTCGATGAGGCGCTGGATATTCGCCGCGTAGTCCGTGGCGCCCTGGGCCTCGCTGAAGGCCGTCTGGAAGCCAAGCGCCTTGGCGTCCTCGAGGCCCTTCTTGGCGAGGTCGTTGAAGCCCTTGTCGCCAAGACCGCCCGTGTCGAACGCGACGCAGGCCTTGTAGTTGCTGTAGTCAGCCGACGCCGACGCGGACTCGCTGGCGGGGGCCTCGCTCGACGGGGCTGCCTCGCTCGGGGCCGCCTCGCTCGGGGCCGCGCTTGCCGGGGCGGGCGATGAGGTCCCGCTCCCCGAACACGCGGCGAAGAAGATGGCCGAAGCCGCGCCGAGCGCGACCAGCCGCTTAGAGACGTGCAACGCGTACTCCTCCTAAGGTCCCGGACACCCCTCGGCTACGGGCCGGGCACGCCGTAGAGTACGGCAGAACGCAAGGCTCCGCCGCGCAGATTTCGGTACGCCGCACCGGCATCCCGTGGTCAGATTCGCGCAGGGGACGGTGGACGCGCGGTGCACGGCGTGTGGACAACCCTGAAGGAGGCTCGATCGATGACGGCGGGGCGCGAGGACCGCGACTGGCTGGCCACGCTGATCGCCGTGCAGGACGGCCGGTTCGAGATCCCGCTGCTCGACGACGCCGGGATCCGGGCGCTGCTGCGTTCCGCGCCGCGGATCGCGATGGTCGGCGCCTCGTCCAACCCGATCCGGCCGTCGCACGGCGTGATGCAGTCGCTGCTGCGCGCGGGGTATGACGTCGTGCCCGTGAACCCGCGCGAGACCGAGATCGAGGGCATCACCTGCTATCCGACTGTCGCCGCGGCGGTCGAGGCGACCGGCCCTGTCGACATCGTCGACGTGTTCCGCCGGCCCGACCTGTGCGTCCAGCACGCCCAGGAGGCGGTCGCCGTCGGTGCGCGGTGTCTGTGGCTCCAGCTCGGGATCGCGAACGCGGAGGCGGCCCGGATCGCGCACGAGGCCGGGCTCGCGGTGGTGATGGACCGGTGCACGATCATCGAGCACCGCAGGCTCGCCGCCTGAGGTGACGTCGACCGCCCGGCCGCGACCGGGCTGGCCGTTCGCGCGGGACCCGGTGGTCGCGGCCCGCGTCGCGCGACTCCAGGCGGAGGCCGGCCCGAGGATCGTCGCGTCCGTCCTCGACCTTTCAGCCGGCCAGGCCGTCGTGGCGCGCTCGGACGTGGCGGCCCTGGTCGGGGAGCTCGCGCTCGCGTCGGCGCGCGAGCTCGCGCTGCTCGCCCTGCCTGCCGCGGCGACGCTCGCTCGCCCGCCCATCTCCGACTACCACGTGGGTGCGGTCGGCGTCGCCAGGTCGGGCGAGCTGCTGCTCGGCGGCAACCTCGAGTTCCCGGGTGCCTCGATCCATCACACGGTGCACGGCGAGGGGTTCGTGACGCTCCGTGCCCGCGCGCTCGGGCTGTGGCTGGACGCACTGGCGATCGGCGAGGCGCGGCCGTGCGCGCACTGCCGGCAGGTGCTCGCGGAGATGGCGTGGGCGGACGGCCTCCGGCTCATCGACCCGTTCGGCGCCGACGTCGGTCTGTGGGACGTCTACCCCGCGGCGTTCGTCCCGGGCGATCTCGGGATGTCGCCCGCCGCCGCGACCGGCACAGGTCGTGCCGCCTCGTCCGTTCCGGCGGGAATTCCCGACGATGTGGCAGGCGCGTTTGCCGCCGTCTCGCCGCGTGTCCACGCCCCCTACAGCGGCGAGCCGGCGGCCGTCATCGTCCGCACCGCCGATGCGCGGCTGTTCGGCGGGGCGGTGCTGGAGAGCGTCGCGTTCAACCCGACCGTCGGGCCGATGCAGGATGCGCTCGTCGCCGTGGCCGCCGCCGGCGTCCCGTTCGCCGCCGTGCGCCACGCGTGGCTTGCCACGGTCGCGAACGCGCGTGTGGGGCACGTCGCGGGGGCGGCGGAGCTGCTCGCTGCGGTCGCTCCCGGGGCCTCATTCGCCGTCACATACTGGTCCTGATCGTCGCTCGGGCGGTGCCCCACGTCCGCCGCCCGCGTGCCCAGACCCGAGGAGGACCGATGCCCATCCACATCACCGGCGAGCCCGGCGACTACGCCCCGGTCGTGCTGCTGCCCGGCGACCCGAATCGCGCGACACGGATCGCCGCCCGGTTCGACGGCGGCCTCGACGCGACGCGGCTGGTGAGCCAGCACCGGGGCCTGCTCGGCTACACCGGCACGATCGACGGCGTCCCGGTCTCGGTCCAGACGACGATGATGGGCACGCCGACCACGACGATCGTGATGGAAGAGCTCCTGATGCTCGGCGTCACGACGTTCATCCGCGTCGGGACGACGGGCGGATTCGGGAGCCTCGGGATCGGCGACGCCGTGGTCGCGATGTCGGCCGCGTCGCTGTCCGGCATCGGCGGCGTCCTCGGCTTCGGCGAGCCCACCGCGCCGACCGCGGACTTCGAGGTCGTCCAGGCGCTGGTCGAGGCGTCGCGCGCGGCGGGCCTGGTGACCCACGTCGGGCCGGTCGTGACCTCCGACGTGTTCTACGACCCGCATCCGGACGGCGTGGCCCGGTGGGGGCGCCGCGGCTACCTGTCGGCGGAGATGGAGACGGCCGCGGTGTACCTGCTCGCAATGCGCGAGCGGGCGAAGGGCCGGCCCGTCCGCGCGGGATCGATCCTCACGGTGTCCGACGTGATCGCGGATCCGGGCATGGAGGCGACGACGACCATCGGCGACGAGAGCTGGTTCCGCCCGACCGAGGACGAGGTCACGCGGCGCGTCGACCTGACGATCGGCGCCGCGATGGCGGCCGCTGCCGCACTCGGCCGCGCGGGCTGACGGTCGATCGTCCGCTCGTCGTCGGTTGGCGTCGGGTGGCTGCCCGGGTGTCCGCCAGCCGGACCAACGGTGCATTCGCGCGCGTGAACGGTCCGCGGAGCGGCCGCTCGGCGGCGTGAGCGGACTCCCTCGCCCGATTTCCGTCCCCGAGGCGGACAGGACGTGCCGTGTGGCGCACCGTCGGTCCGCTCGCCGGACACCCGACGGTGCTCACCCCATGAGCGATCGACGGTCCGGGTGCGGCGGGCCACTCACCGCGTGGACCGATTCGCGCGTCGCGCGCTCGGAATGCGGCATCTCGCCCACCCCCTGAGCGCAAGGTGGCGTGCGTGCCACCGATCGCCCACCGGGCGAGCACGGGCGCCGGTCCAGCGGGGGGCAGGACCCGGCCCGGGGCGCCGGTCCGGGGGCGCCGGTGCGCGAGGCCAAGGGCCGCGGGGCGCCGGACCCGGCCCCGGGCGCCTACCCGACGAACGACAGGCCGAGCCGGAAGTCCTCGATCAGGTCCTCGACGTCCTCGCAGCCCACGCTCAGGCGCACGATCCCGCCGTCCTTCGGCCGTGGGTAGACGAGCGTGTAGACGTCGCCCAGGCTCACGCCGATGTCGCACAGCTTCAAGTGATCCGTGAACGCGGCCATGCCGTCGACGCCGCCGCGCGGTGCGAACGTGACCATCGCCCCGTACCGGTCGGTGGCGAGCTGCCGTCGGGCGAGCTCGTGGTCCGGGTGCGACTCGAGACCGGCGTACCGGACCCAGTCGACCCGCCCGTCCGCCTCGAGGAACCGTGCGATCGCCAGCGCGTTGTCCGAGCCCTTCGCGGACCGCAGCGGCAGCGTCCGCACGCCTCGCAGGACGAGGAACGAGGAGAACGGGCTGGCCGCCTGGCCGAACGTGTCCGTCTGCTTGCGAATCGGGTCGATGAGCGCCTTCGGCCCGGAGACGACGCCGGACACCGCGTCCCCGTGCCCGGACAGGTACTTCGTCGCCGCGTGCAGGACGAGGTCCGCCCCATGCTCGATCGGCCGCAGGAGCGCCGGCCCGAGGAACGTGTTGTCCGCAACGACGATCAGCCCGTGCCGGTGCCCGAGGTCACTCAGCGCCCGGATGTCGGGCATCCGCAGGCGCGGGTTGGTGGACGTCTCGAA
This sequence comes from Candidatus Limnocylindrales bacterium, assembly GCA_035701885.1. Classification (GTDB taxonomy): domain Bacteria; phylum Chloroflexota; class Limnocylindria; order Limnocylindrales; family CSP1-4; genus CAIXZV01. Next base: position 7,731 of record DASSRG010000014.1, on the reverse strand, counting down.
GAACAGGACGCGCGTCCGATCGGTGATCGCCGCCTCGACCGCCGCGAGGTCCGCCATGTCGACCGGCGTGACGTCGATGCCGCGCCGCGGGAGGTCCTCCTCCCACAGCACCTTCGTGATCACGAACAGCTCGTCGCCGACCACGAGGTGGTCGCCCTGGCCGAGGTGGGCGAACAGCGTCGAGGCGACGGACGCCATGCCCGAGGACCCAACGACGCAGTCCTCGGCCCCCTCGAGCGAGGCGATCTTCTCCTCGAGCGCCCGGTTGGTCGGGTTGCCGGTGCGCGAGTAGAAGTACGAGGTCGGGTCCCACTCGAGCGCGGCGTCGACCGCCGCCTCCTTCTCCGCGGCGCTGTCGAAGGCGAACGTCGCGGTCGCGTAGATGGGCGTCGCGTGGGCGTGGGTCGTCGGGTCGGGGCGCTCGCCCGCGTGGATCGCGCGCGTGGCGAACCCTGATCCGTGCGTCCGTTCCCGCATGCGCAGCTCCGTCCTCGCTCGATATGTGACCCCGCCGCCCAGTCTAGGTCGGGCCGCCGTACGCTTGCGGCATGGACGGAACGGGCTGGCTCGACGCGCTCGACCCGGCGGCGGCGGAGGCCCTGGCGCAGGTCTGGATCCCGATCGGCTTGCCCGGCTTCCAGGGGGCGTCGAAGGCCCGCAGGCGCGAGGTGCTGGACGCACGGTTCGGCGAGGACGGCTGGCGGATCGGGCACATCGTCCGCGGCCGGATTCTCGCCGCCGACGAGGCGATCCTGGAGTACGAGCAGGCGTACCGCGTCTTCCTCCGCGACCGGCCCGACCTCGTCCGCTTTCTCGTCACGGGCTTCGGCAACGTCTACGACGACAACCCGACCAACGTCTTCGACACGGATTACCACCAGCCGCACACGCACCTCAACCACTACCAGGACATCTCGGTCCGGCGGGTGATCGCGGAGCTCGTCGACGATCCCGCGTGGCCGGAGGTCGTGGCGACACCCGAGGAGAGCGTGGACCTCGTCGACGCCGGGACCGGGCTGACCCACCGTGTCCCGCGAGCGTCCGGCTTCCGCGGCGGCCTGCTGCTCCAGATCCGCGACCCGCGCTCCCCCGGCTACGTCCTGAACCCGGCCGTCGTGCCCGTCCACGATCCCGCGCTCATCACGACCCTCCCGTCGCGCGACGAGTGGTACCACGCCGAGGGCTGCGGCCATCTCTCGGTGGAGGCGTTCTGGCAGATGAGCAAGGTGATCGAGGCGCGCTACGACCGCTGGCTTGCCCTGGGCGAGGGTCGCGCCGACCCCCTGGCCGGCCTCCAGGAACGGTGACGGCGGAGCGGTGACCGTGGACCGCGGCATCGCGCTCGTCGGGCCGGGCTCGCTCGACATCTACCTCGGCCGAGACCTCGTGCTCCCGGGCGGCGGGGCGCTGAACATGGCGTGGCGCTGGGCGCGCGACGGCGATGTGCCATTCGAGCTGCTCACGCGCGTCGGTGACGACCGTCCCGAGGTGTTCCGCAACTTCCTCGCCCGGCACGCGATCCCGCACACGCCGGAGCTCGTGACCGCGGGCGATTCGTGCTCGATCGACATCGTCATCCGGCCCGACCTCCAGCCATGGATGGACAACTTCGTCGAAGGCGTGTGGGCCGAGTACGCGCTCACGCCTGACGAGACACGGCGGACGCAGGCGGCCGGCCGGCTCCACCTCGTCCTCGTGGAGGGCGCGATCCGCGCGCTCGAGGCGCTGGCTGCCGAGCGCGCGCTCGACGGCGTCGAGGTCACGGCCGACTTCCTGGGCTTCCGCCACTACACCCCGGATCGGTTCGCCCGGACGATGCGCAGCGTGGACATCGGCTTCGTCGGCTGGCCCGGCCATCCCGACGACGACGCCGTCGCGGCGCTCCGGGACGTCGCGCACGCGCGTGGCAGGCTCGTCGTGGTGACGTTCGGCGCCCGCGGCGTCGCGGCGTTCGACGGGCGCCCGGGTGGCGAAGACGCGTTCGTGCCCGTGACCGCGGTGCCGGTGGCAGGCACGACGGTCGGCTGCGGCGACGCGTTCATCGCCGGCTTCCTCCGGGCGTGGCGCCTCGTGCCGGATGTGCACCGGGCGATCGAGGCGGGCGCCATGCGTGGCGCGGAGGCGACGGCGTGGCGTCGCCCGCTCCCCGACGCTGCCTATGGCGACGACGCCCGCGACGCGCTCGCGCGGGCGGACCGGGCGGCGCTGGCAGGAGCTGCGCCGCCCGCGACCGACGCTCGCGCGCCGACGCGCGAGCAGGCCGCGAGATCGATCAGCGAATGAGGAACGCCGCGACGACGAGGACGATGCCGGCGATCGCGATCCCGGCCCCGATCTGCGCCTGGCGGCGGAGCACCTGCATCGCCACAGACGCCCCGGATGCCGAGTCGCTGCGGACGCCGCCGCGCCACGCCTCGTAGCGCGCGATGTTCGCGTCCTGCTCCTTGAGCGCCATGTAGCGCCGGTACGGCGTCCGGGCACGGATCGTCCCGACGACGATCAGGCCGAGGCCCACCGCCAGCAACGCCAGGTTCAGCAGTCCCACCTCAGCCCTCCGCGTCCAGTCGCTCGCGCACGAGCCGGGTCACCGTCGCGGCGTCGGCCGCGCCCGCCGTCGCCTTCATCACCTGGCCCACGAAGAACCCCACGACGGGCTTGCCGGCCCGGAAGTCGGCGACGGCCTTGGGGTTCGCGGCGATCACCGCGTCCACGTGCGCGAGCAGCGCACCCTCGTCCGAGATCGGCCCCGGGCCGGCCGAGGCGAGCAGCTCACCGGCCGGCGTTCCCTCGGCGAGGTGCCGTTCCAGCAACTCCCGGCCGACGGGACGGGTGACCGCACCGTCCACGATCGCGCCCAGCAGGCGGGCGATGTCGCCCGGCCGCGCCGCCCCCGCGACGCCCGACTGGTTGTACCCGGCGTCCTTGGCGGCGCGCGCGGAGACCTGCGTGACGAAGTTCGCCACCTCCTTCGCCGGGAGGTCGGCGCCGGCTGCGCGGATCGCCTCGAACGCATCCCGCATGCCGGGGTCCGCGACGATCACCCCTGCGTCGTACGCCGACAGGCCCAGGCCCTCGTAGCGTGCCCGACGCGCCGCGGGGAGCTCCGGGAGCTCGTCGCGGATGCGCGCGATCCAGGCCGCGTCCACGTGGAGCGGCGGCAGGTCGGGCTCCGGGAAGTAGCGGTAGTCGTCGGACGTCTCCTTCGCCCGCATCCGGTACGTCGCCTGCCGGCCGTCGTCCCAGCCGCGGGTCTCCATGGCGAGCGGCTCGCCGGCGTCGAGGGCGCGACCCTGACGCTCGATCTCGTACCCGATCGCCCGCTCCACCGAGCGGAACGAGTTCATGTTCTTGACCTCGACCCGCGTCCCGAACGCCTCCGTCCCGCGCGGCCGGAGCGAGACGTTCGCCTCCACCCGCATCTGGCCGCGCTCCATGTCGGCGTCGGACGCCCCGATCGCGCGCAGCAGCAGCTGGAGCTCCTCGGCATAGCGGCGCGCCTGCTCGGCGGTCCGGATCTCGGGCTCGGTGACGATCTCCATGAGCGGCGCGCCGGAGCGGTTGAAGTCGACGAGGCTCGCCCGCCCGCCAGTGTCGGTCACCGCATCGGCATGGACCAGCTTCGCGGTGTCCTCCTCGAGGTGGGCGCGGGTGATCGGAACCGTGAACGGCCCCTCCGAGGTCTCGATCCGCAGCCGGCCGTTCGCGGCCAGCGGGATCGCGTACTGGCTGATCTGGTACCCCTTCGGCAGGTCCGGGTAGAAGTAGTTCTTGCGCTCCCATTGGGTGCGCTCGGGGATCGTCGCCTCGATCGCGATGCCCGCCGCGATCACGAACTCGACGGCGCGCCGGTTGATCACCGGCAGCGCGCCCGGCAGCGCGAGGCACACCGGGCACACGTGCGTGTTCGGTGCGGCATCCGCGTACGCGTTGGAGCACGCGCAGAACATCTTCGACGCCGTCTTGAGCTGGCAGTGGATCTCGATGCCGATGACGGGCTCGTAGCGCTCGAGCACCGCGTTCGTCCGCTCCGCCGCCGCCGTCACCCGTGCACCGCCATGCCGACCGTGGCCAGGTACATGCCGTAGAGCGCGATGCTGAGCCACAGCACGGCGAGGACCACCTGGCGCGCGGCGGCGCGGACCCGGGTGCGCTCGTGCAGCGGGCGACCGGCGTCGATCAGGGTCCGGGTGGGCTCGCCCCCACGCGCGAGGGGCATCAGCGCCGACCGCGCGGCGAGGTAGCCGCGCCACGTCCCGTAGACGGTCGCGAACAGGCCGGAGACGAGCAGGATGGCGCCGAGCATCGGCGGCAAGTGTCGCATACCGGCCCCGATGGGCGGGCCGTCGCGACCGCCCCAGACCGCCCCCGCGAGCGGCGTCCGGGACCGCATCGGTCGGGTACCGAAGGGCAACCGACATGCACCGAGCGGCGGTCCACCGCCGCCACCCACGCGCGTGAGAGCGCTCTCTTGACAACCGGTGTTATGGTCCGCTCGGAGCGTGAGAGCGCTCTCACACGGAGGGTTGCGTGACGACAACCGAGGGCCACGATCGCGGCCAGGGAGGGGCAACCCTCGAGGCCGTCGCGCGCGTCGCGGGCGTCTCCCGCGCGACGGTGTCCCGGGTCGTGAACGACAGCCCGCGAGTGAGCCCCGAGGTGCGCGCCGCGGTCGAGTCCGCGATCCGCGAGCTGGGCTACACGCCCAACCGCGCCGCCCGGTCCCTCGTCACCCGCCGCAGCGACTCGATCGCCGTCGTCATCACGGAGCCGACCGGTCGCCTGTTCTCGGACCCGTTCTTCCCGCGCCTCGTGCGCGGCGTCGCCAACGAGCTCGCGGTCCGCGACATGCAGCTCGTGCTCCTCATGCCCGAGCGGAGCGAGGAGTCCCGGACGGTCCGCTACCTCACCGGCGGCCACGTCGACGGCGCGCTGCTCGTCAGTCTCCACGGCGATGACCCGATCCCCGCCGCGCTCGCGGCGCGTGGAGTCCCGAGCGTGTTCGTCGGCCGGCCGCCGCAGGGCGCGGAGGTGAGCTACGTCGACGTGGACAACCGCCAGGGCGGACGGCGGGCGACGACGCACCTGCTGGAGCAGGGTGCGTCCCGGGTGGCGACGATCGCCGGACCCGAGGACATGGCCGCGGGCGTCGACCGGTTCGAAGGCTGGCGGGACGCGATCCGCGCCGCCGGCCAGGAGGTCGATCCGTCCCTCGTCGCCCGCGGCGACTTCACCCACGAAGGCGGGGCGGCGGCGATGGAGCGGCTGCTCAAGGCGGCCGGCCACATCGACGCGCTGTTCGTCGCCTCGGACCTCATGGCCGCGGGCGCCCTCGCGGTGCTCGCTGCGCGCGGGATCCGCGTCCCGGAGGACGTCCTCGTCGTCGCGTTCGACGACTCCCCCATCGCCGCGGCCACGCGGCCCGCCCTCACCAGCGTCCGCCAGCCCATCGAGGAGCTGGGGCGTGAGGGCATCCATCTGCTGCTCGACACGATCGAGCGGTCCGGCCGACCCCCGCGTCGCGTCGTCCTCGCCACAGAGCTGGTGACGCGCGCATCCAGCAAGGGGAGGGGGCGCGGCTGAGATCAACCGGACGGCGTCGGGGCGCGCCTGAACCGCCCACAGCGAGGTCGCAATCGTTCGAGTCCCTGGCACACGGAGGAGGAACCATGCACTGGCACCGGTCGAGCCTCGCGAGGCTCGGAATCCTCGCGGCGGTCGTCGCGTTGATCGTCGCGGCATGCGGCGGATCGACGCCGTCCGCGGCACCGTCCGAGGCGGCCGCCGCGCCGTCCGAGAGCGCCGGCGCGACGCCGTCGCCCACCCCGCTCGTCACTCCCGCACCGGTCGACGCGAGCGTCCCCGGGCCCAACGGCGGGCAGATCATCCGCTGGTTCGTCGGCCTCGGCGCGGGCGGCCAGCCGCAGCAGATCCAGGTCCAGACCGACTTCGTCAACAAGTTCAACAACGACCCGGCGAACAAGGACAAGGCCTACATCGCGCTCGAGATCTACGACAACAAGGTCGCGGCCAACATCCTCAAGACGCAGATCGCCGCGGGCAACGCGCCCGACATCATCGGCCCGGTCGGCGTCGAGGGCCTCAACCTGTTCATCGACCAGCTCGCTGACCTCCAGCCGCTGATCGACTCCACCGGCTACGACATGAGCAAGTACCCGGCGGCCCTCGCCGACTTCTTCAAGATCGGCAAGGGTGGCGCGACGATCGGCGTGCCGTTCGGCACCTACCCGTCGTTCCTCTGGTACAACAAGAAGCTGTTCGACGAGGCGAAGCTGGCGTACCCGCCGACCAAGGTCGGTGACCAGTACGAGGGCAAGCCGTGGGACATGGCCGCGGTCCGCGACCTGGCCATGAAGCTGACCGTTGACAAGAACGGCAACGACGCGACGAGCGCCGACTTCGACCCCCAGAACATCGTGCAGTGGGGCTTCGAGTCCCAGTGGGCCGACAACAGCCCCACGGCCGAGACCGCCCTGTTCGGCGCCAGCTCGTTCCTCGCGGACGACGGCAAGACCGCCCAGATCCCCGACGCGCTTCGGACCGGCATCCACTGGTTCAACGACGGCGTCTGGAAGGACCACTTCATCCCGACCCAGGCCCAGGTCGACAGCGACCTCCTGGCGAAGGGCAACCCGTTCCAGTCGGGCAACCTCGCGATGAACGAGATCCACACGTGGTACACGTGCTGCGTGAACCCGGCCGCGCCGGCGAAGCCGATCGTCGGTGACAACTTCGGCTGGGCCGTCGCCCCGGCGTACAACGGCACGACCACGGCCAAGCTGCATGCGGACACGTTCAGCATGCTCAAGACCACCAAGCACCCCGACGAGGCGTTCGCGGTCCTGTCCGCGCTCGCGCAGTCCGGCGACCTGGCGACGATCTACGGCGCCATGCCGGCCGACCCGAGCCAGACGCAGCCGTTCAAGGACGCGATCGAGGCGGCCTACCCCAAGGCCGATCTCGACTGGAGCGTTCCCGAGCAGATGCTCGAGCACCCGGACATCCCCAACCACCAGGCGTGGGTCCCCGACTACGCGAAGAGCAAGGCCGCATGGCAGGCGTTCGGCAAGGGCTACCGCACCGCGCAGAGCGCTGACATCGACGCCGACCTCGACACGCTCAAGTCGACCCTCCAGGGCATCTTCGACGCTGCCCCGGACAAGAACCCCTAGCTCCTCCTCCAAGGGCCTCCCGGGTCGCTCGCTCGACGACCCGGGAGGCCACTCCCCCACCCGTCTGCCACCCTGACGCACGGAGCCAGCCAGACGCCATGAGTGCGACGCTCGAGGAGCTGCCCACCCGACAGCTGCCCGCCCGCCCGCGCATGACGCTCCGGCCGCGCGTGCGCGAGGCCCTGTGGGGCGTCGTGTTCATCAGCCCGTGGCTCGTCGGCCTCGTCGTGTTCCTCGCGGGCCCGATGATCGCGTCGTTCGTGATGTCGCTCACCGACTTCAACCTCGTCCACCCCGAGACGACGAAGTTCGTGGGCCTGGACAACTACATCCGGCTGACGACCGATCCGACCATCGGCCAGGCGCTCGTCGCCACGCTCAAGTTCGCGCTGCTCGCGATCCCGGTGACCATGGGTGCGAGCCTCGCGTTCGCGCTCCTGCTCAACCACCCGAGGCTGCCGGCCAAGGGTCCGCTGCGGGCGCTCGTCTACATGCCGATCATGATCCCGCTCGTCGCCTCGACGCTCGTCTGGATCGGCTT
>DASSRG010000013.1:0-29583 GCA_035701885.1 Candidatus Limnocylindrales bacterium | reverse complement strand
CGAGCGCCGGACGGATCGCGGCTGCGTCGTCCCCGATCGCGTTCCCGCAACGGCGCGTGTTGTTCGCCACCGGGACGCCAAACCCGCCCGCCGTCTCCAGCGGCCAGTCGATGACCGGCGTCGGGATCGCCAGTTCGGGCGGAGGCGGAGGCCCGATGAGCAGCGCGTAGGCGTCGGCGATGTACGGCGCCTCTGGACCGATGCTGTCGCCAAGCCACGATTCGGGCTCCTGGAGCCTGGACCACATCTCCGCGAAGGCGGCCGGCGTGCCGGGCGGTGGATCGCAGGGCGTCGTGATGCACTGGATGCTCGCCTCGGGGTCGCCCGTCAGCGTCACGCGGTCGCCGTTGACGGTCAGCTCGATCTGCCCGGTGATCCCGCCGGGAATCCCGGCCCCACCGGTGAAGTCGGTCTGCCCGGACAGGAGCCCCAGCCGCTGGGCCTCCGCGAGGATCCGGGCACGCGCCGTCTCGTTGATCGGGCGTCCGATGAGGTTCGTCAAGGCGGGGCCGGGGTACATCGCATCGGTGGGACCGACCGTGATGTACGTCCCGTCTCCCGTCACGACGGCGACGGGCGGGACGCCGAACCGGTCGACAGGCGGGATCGCCTGGCGGGTCGTCGCGCGGAGCCACCAGGTGTCGGCGGCCGCTGACGGCTGGGGAGCCAGGGTCGGCGCCGCCGGCGACGGATCCGTGGCGCTGCCGAGCCCACACGCGCCGACGATAACGAGCGTCGTGACGAGCGCGATGGCAGGCCGGATGGGCCGCGGGATGGGCATTGACGCGTCCTCGGATGGGGTGGCGGTGACGTGCCGCTGACGCCACGGAATCGCCACCGGTTCCCCGCCGTGACTCGACCCTACGTCGTTTGTCCCGTGGTTTTCCTCCTTGACTCGCGGCTCCGCGGCGGCGTAGTATCCGCGCCGGTCGAGCAGGTCGCTCGCCACGTCCGTTACCGGAGGCGTTACGCCAGATGGTGAAGAACGCAGTCCTCTTCGCGACGCTGATCGCGCCTATGCCGGGCGCTGATCGCGGGAGAGGTGTGCCCACCAGCAGGTAGGACGTCGGGGCGATTGCCCCAGCAGCGACCACCGAGCCGTGGGCCACCGGGCCCCCGGCTCTTTTGTTTCCTCTCGAGCGGAATCCGCTCCCCGGGAGACCACCGAGCCGCGAGGCCCCCCGAACACCGGGCCCGCGGCTCGTCCCATGTCCGGGACCCGCCGCGATCGGTCCGCCCCCAGCGCAGACCACCACCGCAGCCACCCCCATCCGGAGGGTCCCGTGACCACCACCCTCGCACCCGAACCGAAGACGACCACTCCGACGTCGAGCCCGCAGCCGACCGGCCAGCCGGACGGCCTCGAGCCCGCCGAGCGGATCCCGGCCGACCGGGGCGAGGGCAGCACGCCCGTCACCCCGCAACGCCAGGGACCGCCGGCCCTCCTCGTCGAGCACGTCACAAAGCGCTTCAACGTCGACCGGAAGAAGGCGCCGGTCCTCGCGATCGACGACGTCTCGCTCCGGCTGGAGCGTGGCTCGATCCAGGGGATCCTCGGCGCCAACGGCTCCGGCAAGTCGACCCTGATCCGCCTCATCTCGGGTCTGCTGACCCTGGACGAGGGCCGGGTCGAGGTCTTCGGCCTCGACATCGAGCGCGACGAGCTCGCCGTGAAGCGGCTCATCAACCGGGTGTCGGTCGACGCGGCGTTCTTCAAGAAGCTCAGCCCGATGGAGAACCTCCTGTTCGCGGCTCGCCTCTACGGTCTCGAGGCCGGATCGGCGAAGAAGCAGGCGGCAGAGATCCTCGGACGGCTCGGCATCTCGGAGGCGCGGCTCGGCCGGCCGGTGGAGCAGATGAGCCGGGGCATGCAGCAGAAGGTCGCGATCGCGCGAGCACTGCTGACGAGCCCGACCCTGCTGCTCCTGGACGAGCCGACCACCGGACTCGACCCGCGGAGCAAGCTCGACGTCCAGTCGTTCATCGAGGAGGTCAACGCGACGCACGAGGCGACGATCGTCCTCACGACGCACGACCTCGCCGAGGCGGAGCGCCTCTGCGGCCGGATCACGATCCTCGACGGGGGTCGCGTGGTCGCGGAGGACACGCCCGATGGGCTCAAGCGACTCGTCGCCGAGGCGCACGGGCAGCCGCCGACCCTCGAATCCGTGTTCATGACCTTCACCGGCCGGTCCCTCGACGAGGACGTCGAGGAGGACGGGTCCGGAGACGACTGAGAAACCGAAAGGAGGTGCCGCGATGAAGACCAGGCATTCCCAGGCCGCCACCCATCACCTCACCTCTCGAAAGGATCGAACCATGCAGTACATCGAGCTCCGGCTCACGGACGTCGGGGAGCGCCAGTCGCGCTTCCAGGCCGACCGCGACGCCGAGCGGTCCGCCGTCGGGCGTGACCGCGGCTCGCTCCGGCGCCAGGTCGGCGAGTCGATCGTTCGACTCGGCCGGCGCGTCGGTGGCGACGCGATGACCGCACCCGCGTGGCAGGGATGACCCCGCCGCGCCAGCGCTCCGGGGCCGGGCTCCTCCCGGTCCCGGGCGCGCACCCGCCGAAAGGGATACTCCGTTGGCTCTCCTCACGCACGAGCTGAGGGCGTCCTACGCCTTCATCGAGCGCAACTTCTTCCTGACCCGCCGGTACTGGGGGTGGGAGCTCGCGTTCCTCGTCTACTCGGTCGCCGGCGCACTCTCGGTCTCGCTGATCGGGGCGGCGGCACAGGACGAGCGCCTGCTGCTCACGCTCATGATCGGCGCGATCTTCTGGAACTACCTCTCCGTCGTCTTCGGCTGGATCGCGGAGACGATCCAGGTCGAGCGCTGGGAAGGCACCCTGGAGTACACGTTCATGGCGCCGATCCGGCGCTACACGCAGCTGCTGGGCTCGTGCCTGTACGCGATGGCGTATGGCCTGGTGCACACGGCCGTGATCCTCGTCGTCATGCTCGTGTTCTTCCGGCAGCTGGAGCTGTCGGTGCAGAACGTGCCGACCGCGCTGCTGTTCGTCGTCCTGGGGTCGTTCAGCTTCGTGGGCATCGGGATGATGGCCGCGATCCTGCCGCTGCTGTACGTGGAGCGAGGGGCGCAGATGACGTTCGTGCTCCAGTCCTGCCTGCTGCTCGTGTCCGGCGTCTACTACCCGGTCTCGGTGCTGCCGGACTGGATGCAGGTGCTGTCGAAGCTCTCGCCGGCGACATACGTCCTGGACGGCGTCCGGGCCGGGCTGCTCGACGGCGTCCCGGTCTCGGCGCTGCTGTACGACGTGGTGCCGCTCGTGATCATGGGCATCGTCCTGATCCCGGCCGGCATCTGGGCCTTCGGCCGCGCGGAGCGCTACGCCAAGCGCACCGGCAAGCTCAAGCGAGTCGGGTGATGGACGACGTGCAGGTGGTCCCCACCGATCCCATCCCGCTGATCGAGGCGCGGCGGCGCGAGCCGCGCGTCGCCTCGCTCGACGACCTGGTCGGCCTCGACGAGGTCCGTGACGAGCTGCGGGCCCAGGTCCGTGCCTGGGCCGATCCCGCCGGCCTGCGCCGCGTGGGCGGCACGCCGCGCTCCGGCCTGCTGTTCGTCGGCCCCACGGGGACCGGCAAGACGACGGCGGCGCACGCGCTCGCGGCCGAGACCGGGCGGCCGCTGTACGCGTTCGCCGGACCCGACTTCCACGACGCCGAGGGCAAGGACCTGCTCGCGACGGTCCTGAGCGCGACCGCGCGTCAGCCGTCGATCGTGTTCATCGACGAGGCCGACGAGCTCGTCCACGTCCGGAGCGAGCTCGACCGCCGCCGGACGCCGTCCGAGACGCTGGTCAAGCACCTGCTGGTCGGGCTGGACCGGACCACCCGGGACATCGCGGCGCTGTTCGTGCTTGCCACGAACCTGGATCTCGGCGACATCGACCCGGCGCTGTGCCATCCGGGCCGGCTGGGGAGGCCGATCACGTTCCGGCATCTCGACCGGGCGGAGCGCCTCGCGTTGCTCGCCGCCTCCGCGGACGGCCGTCCGATCGCGGCGGGCGTGTCGCTCGACGAGCTCGCCGGCCGGCTCGCGGGGCTGCCGACCGCGACGGTGGCGCACGCGCTGGACGAGGCCGCGTTCGTCGCCTGGCGTCGCGGCTCGGCCGAGATCGAAGCGGCCGATCTGCGCGAGGCCGCGTCACGGCTGCTGGGCGGGCTCCCGCGTGCGCGGGCGATCACGGCCGACGAGCTGCGGTCCACCGCGGTCCACGAGGCCGGCCACGCCGTCGCGCGGCTGGTCATCGAACGGCGCTGGGACGCGGTCGCGCTCGTCTCGATCGACGTCCGCGCCGACGGGGGCATGGGGTCCACCAGCGCCGCGCCGACCGACGACGAGTACCACACCGAGACCTGGGTCAAGCACCGCCTCGCGATCATCCTCGCGGGCCGGGAGGCGGACCGGCTGCTCCTCGGAGTGGCGGATACCGGTTCGGCCCGGGACCTCGATGCCGCGAACGCGCTCGCGCTCGCCGCGGTCCGGACGTGGGGCTTCTCCCGTCGCGGTTCGCTCACAGCCGGTGAGTACGTCGAGTCCGAGGTCGAGGCACGGGTCGAAGATGCCGTCGCGGACCTGCTCGGAGCCGCCGAGCGCGAGTCGCGCCGGCTCCTGGTGACGCATCGCCGCGCCGTGGAGCGGCTGGCCGCGGAGCTCGAGGTCGCCCGCCAGGCGACGCCGCTCGAGCTGCGCGCGTGGCTCCACGACCTGTTGCCCGGCCTGGGCTTCGGGGAGGTCCGATCGTGACCGACATCACGACCAACATTCCTGCCCCGGCCGGGCTCGCCGAGCTGGGCTGGGATCCCGGCTGGGCCACGGCGTTCCTCCCGTACGACGCCGCCGGGCTCCGGCCCGCGCGCGTCGTCGCGGCGCACCGCGACGCCTGGGTGGTCGCGCGACCGGGCGAGCCGCACGACGCGGATGCGATCGTCACGGGCCGCCTGCGCCACGAGGCGCTCGGGCCGGGCGACCTCCCGGCCGTCGGCGACTGGGTCGCGGCCGCGCCCACGGATGGAGCCGGCTCGCCCGTCGTCATCCAGGCGGTCGTCGCTCGCCGGACCGCGTTCACGCGCTCCTCGGGCGAAGAGCGGCGGGCCGGGCGGCTCGTCGCCGAGCAGGTCCTTGCCGCCAACGTCGACGTGGCGTTCGTCGTCGCCGGGATGGACGGGGACTTCAATCTCCGCCGGCTCGAGCGCTACCTCGCGGTGGCGTGGAGCGGCGGCGCGACACCGGTCATCGTCCTCAACAAGGCCGACGTCGCGGGCGATGTCGACGGGCTTCGCGTCGCGGCCGAGGCGATCGCCCCGGGCGTCGACGTCCGGGCCGTGTCGGCACGCCGCGGGGACGGCATCGAGGAGCTCCGTCGCGATCACCTCGCGGTCGGTCGCACGGGTGTCGTCATCGGCTCGTCCGGGGTGGGCAAGTCGACGCTCGTGAACGCGCTCCTCGGCGAGGAGCGGCAGGCGACGGGGGCGGTCCGCGGGGACGATTCTCGCGGCCGGCACACGACCACCCACCGCGAGCTGCTCCGGATGCCCGGCGGCGCGCTGCTCATCGACACGCCCGGGATCCGCTCGCTCGGCATCGCCGGCGCCGCGGACGGGCTGGAGCCCGCGTTCGCGGACATCGCCGACCTGGCCCTCCAGTGCCGGTTCAGCGACTGCCGTCACGCGGGCGAGCCCGGGTGCGCGGTCGCGGCCGCGCTCACGGACGGCCGGCTGGCGCCGGACCGCCTCGAGAGCCACCGCAAGCTCGAGCGCGAGGCGGCGCACGTCGCACGGACCACCGATCCCCTCCTCCGGGCCGAGGAACGCCGCAAGTGGAAGGCGATCCACTCGTCCGTCAACCAGCACATGAAGCGCAAGTACGGGAGCGACCGATGACGATGACGACGACGACGCATGCGACGCCGCGGGCGGCGGATGACAGCCGTGTCACCTACCGCCGCTATCGCGGTCCCGAGGACCTTCCGGGCATGGCCGAGGCGAACCAGCGGCTCCGGAGTCGCTGCGGCCAGCTCGAGCCGACCGACCTCACGGCGATGCAGCACCGCTACGCCCACCTGGTGAACTCCGACCCGCTCGTCGACTGCCTGATCGCGGTGCTCGATGACCGAACGGTCGGCTATGCACGGGTCGAGTGGCACGATCTCACCGACGGGGACCGCCGGTACGACGAGACGGTGGTCGTCGAGCCGGCCGCCTGGGGGCACGGCGTCGGCGAGGCGCTCATCCGCTGGAGCGAGGCGCGCAACCGTGAGGTGGCGAGCACCGTTCCCACGGACCGCCGGGCGTGGTTCATGACCTACGTGTTCGACGGGGACGAGGAGCTGGACTCCGCCGTCCGCGCCCTGGGCTACGAGGCGGTCCGATGGGACGCCGAGATGCTGCGGCCGACGATGGACAACCTCCCCACGGTCCCTGCCCTGCCGACGGGCTACGAGATCCGGCCCGTCCGCCCGGAGGACATGCCGGCGGTCGTCGCCATGACCGTCGAGGCGTTCCGTGAGCACTGGGGCGAGACCGAGGAGACCGAGGACGAGCTCGCCGACTGGATCGAGAACCCGCGCTTCGACATCGACCTGCTGAGCGTCGTGTGGCACGGCGACGAGCCGGCTTCGGTCGTCTCGGTCGAGGTACAGGACTACCACGACGGCGCGCCGATCGCGTGCGTCGACGGCGTCGCGACCCACCCCGGGCACCGGCGGCTGGGGCTGGCCCGTGCGGCGCTCGCCGACGCCCTCCACCGCATCGACGCCCGCGGGCTGCCGCGGGCGTATCTCGGCGTCGACACCGACAATCACAACCGCGCCTTCGCGCTGTACGAGGACGCCGGGTTCCGCAAGGTCTCCGGCACGACGGCGTGGCGCAAGGCGTTCGACGACGAGGAGCTCCTTCCATGAGCCCTGTTCAGACACCGGACACCATCCAGCTCGCGGATGCGCCCGCGATCGACGGGTTCGTCGCCCGCCACGCCCGCGACGACGACTGGGACGCGATCGCGGAGGTCGTCAACGCCGCGCGCCGGGGTGACGGGGTGGACGAGGTCCGGTCCGGCGCGAGCCTGCGGGCCGAGTACGCGCACCTCGACGAGGTCAGCGTCGAGCGCGACGTGATCGTCGCCCACGTCAACGACCGGATGGCCGGGTACGCGATGGGCGTCCTCCTCGAGCGCGACGGCTGCCTCGTCGGGGAGATGTGGGGGGCCGTCCGGCCGGAGGACCGGCACCAGGGCATCGGCACCGCCCTCTGGCGCTGGAACCGGGCCCGTCTGTCCGCCGCGGCCGCCGCCGACCCGCGGCCCGGGCCGCGCGAGCTCCGCTCGTACGCGCTCGACATCGAGGCCGCGGATCTCGCGCTGATCGCCGACCAGGGCTACGTGCCGATCCGCTACGGCTTCGAGATGCGCCGGTTCCTCACCGGGCCGCTGCCTCAGCATCCGCTGCCGGTCGGCCTGGAGCTGCGACCGGTCGTGCCGGGCGACCACCGGGCGATCTGGGAGGCCGACGCCGAGGCCTTCCGCGACCACTGGGGCCACCGCGAACAGACCGAGGGCGACTTCGTCGCGCGGTTCGCTGCGCCTGAGACGAACACGGCCCTGTGGTCCGTCGCCTGGGACGGCGACCAGGTCGCGGGATCGGTGATGACCGCGGTCTTCACCGAGGAGAACGAGGCGCTGGGAGTCCGTCGCGGGTGGCTCGAGCACGTCTCGGTCCGACGGCAGTGGCGTGGTCGCGGCCTCGCGAAGGCGCTGTGCGCGGACGCGTTCCGCGTCCTGCGCGAGCACGGGATGGACGAGGCGTGGCTGGGCGTCGACGGGTCGAACCCGACGGGCGCGCTCCAGCTGTACGAGGCACTCGGGTTCCACGTGGTGCGTCGCTGGCAGGCGTTCGGGCGGCCGATGGACCGACCGGCACCCGCGGGCTGGACGTCGGGTTCGGACGCCGCCGACGGGAGCTAGAGGGGCAGCCGGCGCTCTCGCCGGACGAGCTCCATCCACGGACGCTCGCGGCGGATCGACGTCGCAGCGCCGTGTCCCGGGAGCACCTGCAGGTGGTCCTCGAGCTCCGCGAGCCGCGCGATCGACTCGACCATCTGCTCCGGTGAGCCGCCCGGCAGGTCCACGCGGCCCCAGCCGCTGGGGAACAGGGTGTCGCCGCTGAACAGGAGGCCGTCATCGGCTGAAAGGAGGCACACCGAGCCCTCCGTGTGCCCCGGCGTGTGGAGGACGGTCAGCCGGATCTCGCCGAACCGGACCTCGCCGCCCTCGGCGAGCTCCACCGCGGGTACCGACGGCGGGATCTCGAACGGCGCCCACAGCGGCTGGGGGTTCGTCAGGCGGTGGGCGTCCAGGGGGTGGACCGCGATCTGCGCCCCGGTGTGCTCCGCGACCGCCGCGTTCGCACCCGTGTGGTCCCAGTGGCCGTGGGTGCTGACGATCAGCTTGAGCGTCCAGCCGCGTTCGTCGAGGGCGCCGGCGATCCACTCCAGGCACGGGATCGCGGTGTCGATCGCGATCGCCTCGCGGCTGCGCTCGTCGGCCAGCACGTAGACGTTGGTCTGGAGCGGCCCGACGACCGCGTGGAGGCGCTCCATCAGTCGCGTATCGCCGTCATGGCGTTGAGTGTCGCATCCGCCGGTGGTCGGACGTCCCCGTGTCGTGACGCGGTCGGTGGCACCGACCACTCTGGGCGTCACAGCCAGAATTCGCCTCCCCAGCTTCGGGATCGGTCGCCCGCAGCGACCGAAGCGCACGCTGGAGCCTTACGTGCGCGGCTTCGGCCCGAGAGTGGTCGCTCCGAGCGACCGCCGAGTGTGGCGGACGCGCCTGATCGGCGAAGGTCGCCGAGGCGCCTGATCGGCGAACCGCGCGAAACCGAACCGAGTCGTCGCGAAGGCGAACCCGATCGCCGGGCAACAGCCCGCTCAACCGGCCTCGAGCTTGGAGCGGATGCAGTCGAAGGTCTGGCCGATCATCTTGTTCGCCGTCCCCTCGATCAGCCGCGCACCCACCGAGGCGATCGTGCCGGCGATCGCCACGTCGGCCGACCAGTCCATCGTCGTCGGGCCTTCGGTCGGACCGGAGAGCTTCATGTTGGCGGTCGCGTCGACCGCCGAGCCCGGCGCCTGGCCGTGCGCCTTGAGCACCGCGAGCTCGGGCTCCTGCCGCTCGGCCACCGTCATGTCCACGACGAACCGGGCCGAGATGAACCCGACGCCCACCTTCGCCTTGGCCTTGAAGTGGTCGTCGTCGATGACCTCGATCGATTCGACGCCCGGCCCGCACGACCCGACCTGGTTCGGGTCCATGAGGAACGCCCACACGCGATCGCGGGGCGCGGCGATCTCTACGGTGCCCGAGAACTGCATCGAGGCCTCCGGTTGGCGGCGCTCAGGCGCCGGCGCTGCTGGACGGGGCGGGTGCGAACGGCCCGGGCACGTACGCCCCGGGCTCCTGGATGAACGCGGTCCGACAGCCCATCCGGCAGAAGGCGTACACCACGCCCTCGTGCTCGGCGAGGTGCCGGGCGTGCGCGCGGTCGACGGTCATGCCGCAGACCGGGTCCACGAGGACGATATCGTCCACGATCGGCTGGATGGGCGTGGCCTCGGTGGGCGCGCCGGCCAGCGTCGCCGGCCCCGGTGCCGCCACGAACGCGGCGGTCCCCCGCCGTACCTGGACGAGCTCGCCCAGGATCGAGATCGCGATCTCCTCGGGCGTCTCGGCGCCGAGGTCCAGGCCCGCCGGCGCGCGCAGCGCGGCCAGCCGCTCGTGGGTGACGCGACCCTCGTCGCGCAGCCACGCGCGGACGTGCGCGGCGCGCGTGGGCGACGACACGAGCCCCACGTACGACACGTCCCGCCGGAACGCGCCCCGGAGCGCCTCCTCGTCCCAGATCCCCTGGGTGGCGACCACGACGTACGGCGCGACGTCCGGCTCGAACACGGCGAGCCCGGTCTCGTGGAGCACCCGCTCGGCGCCGGGGAACGCGGACTCGTCGGCTTCGGGATCGAACACCGTCACCCGCCAGCCAGCCGCACCGCCGAGCGCCGCGAGGGCGCCGACGATCGGGGTCGTGCCGGCGAGCCACAGCTCCGGCGCGGGGACGTGCGGCTCCACGTAGATCTCCAGCGTGCCCCCCGAATGACAGGTCATCACGAGCTCGACGACGCCGTCGGCCCGCCGCCCCTCGGCCGGCCCCGTCTTCGACAGCCGGAGCAGGCGAGGCTGCCCGTCGACGAGCGACCGCAGCGCCTCGCGGACGACGACGGGCTGGGCACAGCTGCCGCCGACCCAGCCCTCGATCGTGCCGTCGGGGTGGATGATCCCCCGCGCCCCGGGCTTGGCGGACGTGGGCCGTTGGACCGCCACGACCGTGGCGACCGCGAACCGGCTCCCGTCCGCCTCCAGCGCCGCGATCCGCGGCGCCAGGCTCCGGTTGGGCATCGCTAGGCGACTCCCTTGTCATGGAGGATCCGCCACACCTTCTGGGGCGTGATCGGGATGTCGATGTTCGTCACGCCGAGGTGCGCGAGGGCATCGACGACGGCGTTCGCGATCGCGGGCGGGGCGCCGACGGTCGCGGACTCCCCCACTCCCTTCGCGCCCAGCGGGTGGTGCGGCGAGGGCGTGATCGTCTTGCCGGTCTCCCAGGCGGGGGTCTCCATCGCCGTGGGCAGGAGGTAGTCCATGAACGTCCCGGCGAGGTTGTTGCCCTGCTCGTCGTACGAGATCTCCTCGTACAGCGCCGGGGCGAGGCCCATCGTCAGGCCTCCATGGATCTGCCCGTCCACGATCATCGGATTGATGATGTTGCCGCAGTCGTCGATGGCGACGAACCGGCGGACGTGCACCTGGCCCGTGCCCTTGTCGATGTCCACGACGCACACGTATGACCCGAACGGGAACGTGAGATTCGGCGGGTCGTAGTAGTCGGTCGCCTCGAGGCCCGCCTCCATCCCGGCGGGATGGTTGGTGTAGGCGGCGAACGCGAGCTCCGCGATGGTCTTGAACCGGTCCGGGCTGCCCTTCACGTTCCACTGGCCGGGCGTCCACTCGAGGTCATCGGGCGAGCACTCGAGCAGGTGCGCGGCGAGGAGGCGCGTCTTCTCGCGGATCTTGCGGGCGGCGATGGCCGTCGCGGCACCGGCGGTGGGCGTCGACCGCGACGCGTACGTGCCGAGGCCGTACGGCGCCGTGTCCGTGTCGCCCTCCTCCACCTTGACCTTGCTGGCCGGGATGCCGAGCTCCTCGGCGACGATCTGGGCGAACGTTGTCTCGTGGCCCTGGCCCTGGCTCTGCACGCCCAGGCGGAGGATGGCGGAGCCGGTCGGGTGGACCCGGATCTCCGCGCTGTCGAACATCTTGATCCCGATGATGTCGAACTCGTGGCTGGGCCCCGCGCCGACGATCTCGGTGAAGCTGCTGATCCCGATGCCCATGAGCTCGCCGCGGGCGCGCTTCTCGGCCTGCTCCCGGCGGAGATCCTGGTAGCCGATCGCGTCGAGCGCCTTCTGGAGCGCCGCGTGGTAGTCGCCCGAGTCGTACTCCCAGCCGGTCGGCGTGCGATACGGGAACTGGTCCTTGCGGATGAAGTTCTTCATCCGGAACTCGGCCGGGTCCATGTTCACGGCCCGCGCGCCCTCGTCGACGAGCCGCTCGATCGTGTGGACCGCCTCGGTGACGCGGAACGAGCAGCGGTACGCGACGCCGCCCGGCGGCTTGTTCGTGTAGGCGGCGTCCACCTCCACGAACGCGGCCGGCATCTGGTACGAGCCCGTGATCACGTTGAACAGGCCGGCCGGGTACTTCGACGGGTCGGCCGCCGCGTCCGCGTACCCGTGGTCCGCGAGCGTCTTGACCTTGAGCCCGGTGATCGTGCCGTCGTTGCGCAGGCCCATCTCGGCGTGGACGTGGTAGTCCCGCGCGAACGAGTCCGCCTGCAGGTTCTCGCTCCGGTCCTCGATCCACTTGACCGGTCGGCCGAGCGTCAGCGAGGCGACGATCGAGATCACATAGCCCGGGTAGACCGGCACCTTGCCGCCGAAGCCGCCGCCGATGTCGTGCGTCTTGACCCGGATGCTGCTCTCCGGGACGCCCGATACGAGGCTGATCACCGTCCGGTAGACGTGCGGCGCCTGGCTCGTGACGTGGAAGTCGAGGTGGCCGGCGACCGGGTCGAAGTCCGCGATGCAGCCGCAGGTCTCGATCGAGGCGACGTGGATCCGCGGGATGTAGACGTCGATCGGGACGATCCTGTCCGATGCCGCGAGCGCGGCGTCGGTCGCGGCGGCGTCGCCGGACTCCCAGTGCCAGATGTGGTTGGTCTGCTTGTCCTCGCCCCGGTCCGGGCGGAGGATCGGCGCGTCCGGCTCGAGCGCCTTGAACGGGTCGACCACGACCGGCAGCGGCTCGTAGTCGACGTACACGGCGTTGATGGCGTCCGCGGCCTGGTAGCGGGTCTCGGCGACGACGGCCGCGACCTCCTGGCTCTGGTACATGACCTCGTCGACCGGCAGCACCATCTGCTTGTCCCCGGCGAGGGTCGGCATCCAGTGGAGCCCGGCCTTCTCGAGGTCCTTCCCGGTGATCACGGCGAGGACGCCGGGCATCGCCAGCGCCTCGCTCGCGTCGATCGACTTGATCCTCGCGTGGGCGTACGGGCTGCGGACGATGTCCATCCAGACCATGTTCGGCAGGACGACGTCCTCGATGTACTCGCCCCGGCCCCGGATGAAGCGCGGGTCCTCCTTGCGCTTCATCGAGTGGCCCATGCCCGCGACTTCGGGCGTGGTGGTTGGCTGCTGCGCCTCCAGCGTCATCGTCGGCTCCTCTCGATCACGCGGTGGCGCCGGTGGCGCCGGTGCCGGTCTCGGCGGCGTCGGCAGTCCGGAGCTCGGCAGCCGCCTGCTGGACGGCCTTGACGATGTTCACGTAGCCGGTACAGCGGCAGAGGTTGCCCGCGATCCCCTCGCGGACCTCCTCGTCGGTGGGCTCCGGGTTCTGCTCCAGGAGCCAGGCCGACTGCATGATCATCCCGGGGGTGCAGAAGCCGCACTGGAGGCCATGCTGGTCCCAGAACGCCTGCTGGAGCGGGTGGAGCGTGCCGCCCTGCTCCATGCCCTCGATCGTGCGGATCTCCGCGCCGTCCGCTTGGACGGCGAGCATCGTGCAGGACTTCGCGCTGCGGCCGTTCACGTGGACGGTGCACGCGCCGCAGTTGCTCGTGTCGCAGCCCGTGTGCGTCCCGGTGAGGCCGAACACATCGCGCAGGAGATGGACGAGGAGGAGGCGCGGCTCGACGTCGGCCTCCCGGACCTGCCCGTTGACGGTGACCGAGATGTGCTGAGTCATCACTTCCTCACCCGTTGAACGCGAGGGCGCGCTCGGTCGCCGTGCGGAGCGCGCGGGCGGTCAGCTCGGCGACCATTGCCCGCTTGTAGTCCTCCGGGCCACGGACATCCGATACCGGCTGGCTTGCGGCTGCCGCCGCCGCGGCCGCGGCGCGGAACGCGTCGTCGCCCGGGCGCTGCCCGGTCAGGACGTTCTCCGCCGCCGTCGCCGCGAACGGCGAGGGCGACACACCGGTGACGCCGATGCCGGCCCGCCGGATCGTGCCCGCCTCGTCGAGGATGACGATGGCGCACACACCGGCGGTCGCGAAGTCGCCGACCCGCCGCTCGAGCTTGACGTATGCGCCGCCGTTCCCTCGCCCGCGCGACGGGATGCGGACCTCCGTCAGGACCTCGGTCGGCTCGATCGCCGTCGTGAACGTGTCGAGGAAGAAGTCGTGCGCCTTGACCTCGCGCTCGCCGCCCCGGCCGCGACACACGATCGTCGCGTTGATCGCGAGCAGCGCGGCCGGCCAGTCCGACGCCGGATCTGCGTGCGCGACCGATCCTCCGATGGTCCCCCAGTTCCGGACCTGCGGATCGCCGATGCCACCCGCGAGCTCCCTGAGCGTCGGATAGCGGTCGACGATGATCGGATGCTCGTGGACCTGGCGGTGGGTCGCGCGGGCGCCGATCACCAGCCAGTCATCGGTCTCGGCGATCCCGTCGAGCCCCTCGATCGCCTGGAGGTCGACGAGGACCCCGGGCTGGGCCAGCCGGAGCTTCACCAGCGGCAGCAGGCTGTACCCCCCGGAGAGCACCTTCGCCTCTCCCTCGCGATCCGTGAGGATCCGCAGCGCCTCGTCCAGCGTGCCCGGACGGACGTAGTCGAACTGACCGGGGATCATGCGCGGCCATGCCTCCTTCCGCCGGGGCGGAACCTCGTCGGGGCCGGGCTGCGGCGGCTCGTTGCCGGGCCCGGCCGTGATGCCAGATGATTCGGCGCGCGACCGGCATCGGTTTGCGGCGGCCGGCGTCGCGGGAACGGTGGGAATGCTGAGCCGCGAGTGTGCGCTCGCGTTCGTTGCGCCGTCAATGGGGGTTTCCCGCCCGCGCTACCCGACGGCCGCCGTGCGTGCCTTCCCCACCCGCCAGGTGACGATGCCGAGCGAGCCCTGCGGCGGGTTCGCCAGCGTCCATGCGCCGTCGCGGCGCGCGATGTGATCGGGCAGGATCGCCCGGAAGTGGAGGTCCTTCTCGCCGCCCTCGGCGATGAACAGCTGGCGGCGCAGGAACGCGGTGAGCGCACCGACGGACTCGAAGCTGCGCGGCGACCGCTCCACCACCGTGACCAGCGGGTCGCGGCCGCGGGCGAGCAGCAGCTCGAGCAGGTCCGGCAGCGCCGGCAGCGCCACCCGCTCCTCGCCGTGGACGAGCGGCCAGAACGGGTCCGCGACCGACGCGGGGCTGCGGTCGGTGAGCATCGCGATGCAGCGGTTGCGTGCCGCCCGCTCCATCGCATCGATGAACGGCCCGATGTCCTCGATGTCGTAGCCCACGTGGGCGATCAGGGCGACGTCCGCGGCGGGCAGCTCCGCGAGCTCGGCCGCCGCGTCGGGCCACGCGCCGGGCACGATCCGGACGTTGGCGATGCCGTGCTCATCCATGCCGGTGCGGAGGGCCCGACGCATCCCGGCGGACGGCTCCACCGCGATCAGCTCCTTCACGCGGAGCGCGAGTGGGAGCGCATAGCGGCCGGCGCCCGCGCCGATGTCCAGCCACGTCTCGTTGGAGCCGGCCTGCTCTGCGAGGACGTCGAGGGCGGGCTCGCCCGTGCGCCGCGGATCGGCGACGAACAGCGACGAGACCGGGGCGTAGAAATCGCCCGCCTGGGTCTCGCGGAAGCGCTCGGCCTGCTCGCGGTTGGCGCGAACGCGTTCGGCCCAGGCCGCCTCGAGCTCGGCCGGGTCCTTCGCCGGTCGCGCCGGCACGGTCGTGGCATCTGCGCCTTGCTTGGCCTTGGGGCCTGTCCGCTTGGGCGCCGGCTGGTCGGCCTTCGTCATCGGTGCCCTCCACGGGCCGCAGCGAGGTCCGCGGGCGTATCGATGTCCGGGATCGCGCCGCGCACCGGGACGTCCTCGACGAGCTCGGGGTGCGCGGCGAGCAGCGGTCCGAACCCGCGGTCGCCCTCGATGCCGGCCGCGAGCGGCCACGCCGGGCGTCGAACCAGCACGGGGTTGGGCGCTCCATCGGCGTCGTAGCGCGGCCGGACGATGGGCTTCGCCGACGCCGCGGCCGCCGCGAGCACCGCCAGAATCACGTCCGCCCGAAGGCCCGGCTGGTCGCCGAGCACCACCAGCACCGCGTCGGTGCCGGGATCCTCGGCGGCAGCCTCGATCCCGATCCGGACGGAGCTCGCGAGCCCGTCCTGCGGCCGGGGGTTCACTCGACGACGCTCGGTCCGCCAGGAGATCGCCGGCTCGATCGCGGCCGCCTCAGCGCCGAGCACGACGACGACATCCCCGATCCCTGCCGCCGCGAGCGCATCGAGCGGATGCTGGAGCAGCGGCCGCCCGTCGAGCGCCGCCAGCTGCTTCGGGGAGCCGAACCGGGTCGCGTCGCCCGCGGCGAGGACGACCGCCGTCACGCGCATCGCATCACACCGGCACCGGCGGGACGGCGGCCGTTTCGCGCTCGCGGGCGAGCTCGCGCATCGGGCGTCCCGAGCCTGCCCGCCGTTCCGCGACCACCTCGGCCATGATCGCGAGCGCCGTCTCGGCCGGCAGCCGGCCGCCCAGGTCCAGCCCGATGGGCCCGCGGAGCCGAGCGAGATCGTCCGGCGCCACACCCGCGTCCAGCAGCCGAGCGCGCCGGTCGGCCTGCGTCTTCTTCGAGCCCACGGCTCCCACGTATCGGCAGCCACGCGAGAGCGCCGCGACGATCGCGGGCTCGTCGAACTTCACGTCGTGGGTGAGCACCGCTACGGCGTCGGCGGGCCCGAGTGCGATCTCGTCCGCGACCTCGTCCGGCCAGCCGACGATCAGCCTGTCCACGTGGGGGAACCGCGCCTCGGTCGCGAACGCCGCGCGCCCGTCGATGACCACGGTCTCGTACCCCAGCTCCTTCGCGATCCGGACCAGCGTCCGGGCGACCTCGACGGCGCCGACGACGACGAGCCGCGGTCGGACCGGATACGACTCCACGAACAGCTGCCGCCCGCCGACCTCGATCGTCTTCGAGACGCCGTGGGCGAGCGCGTCGGTCGCGGCGGCGACAAGTGCCGCATCGGCATCGGCCGAGCCCAGCGACCCCTCGAGCCGGCCGTCGTCGTGGACGACGAGCGGGGTCGTGGGCGGAGCTCCCTCACCGGGCTGGTGCGCGCCGAACACCGACGGCGGCGCGTCCTCGGGGAGCGGCGTCACGATCGCCCGGCCGTCGCCGCGGCCCTCGCTCGTCTCGCGGGCGGCCTCGACGGCGGCTTCGGGGACGACGGGCGAGATCAGCACGTCGATCGTTCCGCCGCACGCCAGCCCAACGTCCCACGCCTGCTCGTCGCTGATCCCGTAGCGGATCACCCGTTCGCGGCCGGCCTTGCGAGCCGCCCAGATCTCCTCGGCGGCGGCGCCCTCGACGCAGCCGCCGGACACCGAGCCCGCGATCCGGCCGTCGTCGGTCACGAGCAGGACCGCGCCCTCGGGCCGGGGCGCGGACCCGAACGTCCGCACGACGACCGCCCGCCCGACCCCCGCCCCCTCGGCGTTCCAGCCGGCCAGCGTGTCGAGCAGCTCCTGCATCGCGAGTCCTCCGGTGTGTGCGCTAACGGAGCGGGCGCGCCCGGTCCGTGTCCTGGTGTGGCGTGTCGACGACCCGAGGCGGGACCGCGTCGGGCGCCTGGAGCCCGAGCGATGGCGCGACGCTCGTCGCGTGGGTTACGGCGCTCCCCCGCCGTGCGGTTCCCTGGCTCGCGCCCGCGAGCACCTCGCCCAGCCGCTCGAGCGACGCGAGCGTCCCCGCGGGGAGGAAGTCGTCGATGTACGGGAACGCCGCCTTCATCCCCGCCGCCAGCGGCTGGTACCCGGGCGCCGAGGCGAGCGGGTTGAGCCACACGAGCCGGTGGCAGTTGCGGCGGAGCCGGGCCGTCTCGGCGGCGACGAGCGCCGGGTCGCCACGGTCCCACCCGTCCGACACGACGATCACGACCCCGCTGGTCCGCAGCGTCCGGCGCGCCCACTTGTGGTTGAACTCGCGGAACGACTCCCCGATCCGCGTTCCGCCGGCCCAGTCCGTGACGGAGTCCGCGACCCGCGCCAGCGCCCGGTCCCGGTCGCGGTCCTTCATCAGCCGCGTGACGCGCGTCAGGCGGGTCCCGAACACGAACGACTCCGTCCGCACCTCGTTCGTCCGCGCGAGCGCCTGGACGAACCGCAGCAGCAGCCGCGAGTGGCGTTCCATCGAGCCCGAGATGTCGCACAGCACGACGAGCTGGCGTGGCTCACGCAGCTGGCGCCGCCAGACCCAGTCGGTGAGCTCGCCGGTGGCGAGGTTGCGGCGGAACATGGCGCGCGGCGCGAGACGCCGGCCGTGGGGGTGGAGCTCGAACCGGCGCGTGCGGCGGCGCTCGAGCCGCGGCCGGAGCAGGTCGACGAACCGCTCGGCGTCGCGGAGCTCGGCGGCGGTCATCCGGTCGAAGTCGCGGTGACGCATGACCTCGCCCTTGGAATAGGCGTCGGGCGAGATCGTGGTCCCCTCGATCTCGCCGCCCTCGTCGGCATCGGCGGCGACCTGGATGCCCATCGTCGCGAGCTCGGTCATCGTCGCCTCGCGGCCCTCGCCGTCGGCTGCGTCGTCGCTCGACGTCTCGTCCGCGCCCTCGCGCTCCACGTCCGGGTTCGTGCCCTGCAGCCGGCTCGGCGGCAGCTTCCGGCCGCGCCGCCGCCAGAACTGCTCGAACACCCTGTCGTACGTCTCGCGGTCGTCGCGCCGCCGCACGAACACGGCGGCGCCGGCGTCGCGGACGACGGCCTTGCGGCCCAGGTCCACGCCGGGGAGCTCGAGCGTGCGGGCGAAGTCGATCGCCGCGCCGAGGTCGACCGGCAGCCCCGCGGCCCGGAGCGCCCGCCCGAACCCGACGGCCTCTGCGAGCAGCCGGCGGCCGTCGATCAGCTCGCCCGTGGGCGCGCGGAGGATCGGCGACTCGGTCATGCCGACAGCCTAGCCGGTTGGTGCGCGGAACCCTCGGCAGGGCGAGCGCCGGCGGTGCGCATTCAGACGCCCACGGCCGAGGCGACGAGGCAGCCGTCGACGATCGCGCCGAACGGCATCGCATACACCGCCAACGGCCGGCCGGCCGCGCCGAGGATCGCGATCTCGATCGTGGTCTGCACGTGCTCGAGCCCACCCGCCATGTACAGGCCGCGGTAGTTGTCCACGGTGAACAGGCGCGACACGGGCTCGCCGGTCGCGGACGCAATGACGTACCCGATCTTGTCGTCGAACACGAAGGCCAGCCCGTCGCCGATGCCGGCCGCGACGGCCCGGCTGGCGACCGGCAGGCTGACCACGACGTCGCCGTCGACGACGAGGTGGACCGATCCGCCCGCAGTCCGTCCGTCCGGCGCGGCGACCGCAACCACCGCCGCCTGCTGATCGCCGGCGATCAGCGTTCCCTCGCCCACGCCGGGCAGGGCGACCCGTCGAGCGTCCGGTCCGGTCGTTCCGTCCGCGCAGGCGACCGGGACCGGGACGCCCGAGAACGGCGTCAGGACGGCATACGCGCCGAGTGCCAGGATGATCACCAGGCCTGCCGCCAGCAGGGCGATGGTCACGCGGAGCGGTGTGTGGGCGACGGACCGGCGGCGCGTCGGTGCCAATTCCGAGGTCGCCACGACCCGGCTCAGGCCTGCGCCGTCGCCTCGGCGAGGTAGGTCGCGGCCACCTGGCCGCGGACCTGGCGGATGTCCTCCTCGTACTTGAGGACGACCCCCAGCGTCTCGTCGACCACGTCCGCGCTCAGCTCGGCCGCACCGAGCGAGAGCAACGCCGACGCCCAGTCGAGCGTCTCGGCGACGCCGGGCACCTTGGTCAAGTCCGCGGACCGCAGCCGGTGCACGAACGTCACGACCTCGCGCGCGAGCCGTGTGGGCGCATCGGGGACGCGGGTCGCGACGATCTCGAACTCCTTCGACGCCGTGGGGTAGTCGATCCAGTGGTACAGGCAGCGGCGCTTGAGCGCGTCGTGGACCTCACGCGTCCGGTTGGAGGTGAGCACGACCCGCGGCGGCCGATGGGCCCGGATCGTGCCGATCTCCGGGACCGTGACCTGGAAGTCGGACAGGATCTCGAGGAGGTACGCCTCGAACTCCTCGTCGGCGCGGTCGATCTCGTCGATGAGCAGGACCGGCGCAGCGCCCTCGTCCGCCTCCAGCGCCTGGAGGAGCGGCCGCTTGAGCAGGAACTCGGGGCCGAAGATGTCGTGCGCGCTCGCCCGGTCGATCTCGCCGCGCGCCTCGAGCAGCCGGATCTCGAGCATCTGGCGGGGGTAGTTCCACTCGTAGACCGCGGTGTTGACGTCCAGGCCCTCGTAGCACTGGAGCCGGATCAGGCGGGTGCCGAGGCTCTTCGCGAGCACCTTCGCGAGCTCCGTCTTGCCGACGCCCGCCTCGCCCTCGAGGAGCAGCGGCCGGCCGAGCTCCAGGGCGAGGAACACCGTCGTCGCGAGGGACCGCTCCGCGATGTACCCGTGACGTCGGAACTCGTCCGCGATCCCCTCGATGGTTCGGGTGGCCCCGGGGCGCTCGTCACGCGAGGTCGCCCGGGCGGCCGCGGCCGTCGCGGCGTCGGTCGGCTGCACGGATTCCATGGCGTCCGATGCTACACCGGGCGGCGTTCCCGACGGGTTCGCCGGGTGCCCGTCGGCGACGCGTCCTATCGCCGGGCGAGGTCCATCGCGAGCCGCGTCGCCTCGGCCTGGGTGAGGCCCGCACCATCGGCCCACGCGGCGGCGAACCGGGAGGCGTCCAGCCGCGCGCGGACCTTCGCGACGTTCGCGTCGAGGAGCCGCTCGTCGGCGGGCATGTTGACGAAGCCCGATGCGGTGCGTTCCGCGGTCGCCGCGGACCACAGGCGCACGGCGAGCTCGTCGTCGTTGCGCGCGGCGGCGAGCGATCCCGCCGCCTCGAGCAGCAGCGGGACGATGATCCGGACGCCGGCCGCGACCGCGCGGGGCAGGCTCCAGGTGAGCGCCGCGGCCGCCGCGTCCAGGTTGCCGCGCTCGACCTCGACCCGCGCGGTGTCGGCCAGCGCGTAGGCCATCTCGGTCCGGTCGCCGAGCTCGCGGGCGATCTCGTACGCCCGGGTCAACATCTCGGCCGCGGTGTCGTACCGGCCCTGGTCCAGCTCCAGCAGCGCGGCGTTGTGCACACCCACCGAGACTCGCTGGCGATCGCCGGTCCGCTCCCAGATCCCGATCGCCTCGGTGAACGCCTCCTCCGCCGAGCCGAGCCGGCCGGCATCACGCTCCACGAGGCCGAGGTTGGTGAGCGCGACGGCGATCCCGTTCGGGTTCCCCAGCTCCTGCTTGAGCTTCAGGCTCTCGGTGAACGTCTCTCGCGCGCGGTCCAGGTTGCCCCGGAAGTGGTACACGCCGCCCAGGGCGTTGAGGGCCGTCGCGATTCCGGCCGCGTCGCCGAGCCGCCGGCGGAGCGCGACGCCCTCCGAGATGAACACCTCGGCCGCGTCGAGGTTTCCGCCGCCGTATGCGTTCGTGCCCAGCCAGTTGAGGATCGTCGCCCGGGCCTCGTCGTCGCCGTCGGCCTCGGCGATCGCGAGCGCCTCGCGGAGGTAGGACTCGCCCAGCCCGTAGTCGCCCTGGTACGAGGCGAGCAGGCCCGCCCCGCCCAGCGCCTTCCGCCGGACGGCCGACGGCGCGTCGTCCCCGATCGCCAGCGCGGCGGCGAGGCGCAGCCGGCCCTCCGTGTGATGCCCGCGCGTCCGCCAGAACTCGGTGAGCGCCCCGGCGAGCCGCAGCGCGAACGTCCCGTCGCCCTGCTCCATCGACCACTCGAGCGCCTCGCGGATCGCATCGTGGGCGGTGTCCAGCCGGTCGAGCGCCGCCGTCTCGCGGTCGGTCGGGAAGTCCTTCTCGGCCTCCTCGACGAGCGCCAGCACCTCGTACGCCTGCGCCCAGCGCATGGCCACGGCCTCGCCGCTCGCCGCGAGCCGCTCGAGGGCATCGGCGCGGACCGTCGAGAGCATCTCGTACTCGCCGGCCGCCGCGTTCGAGCGCAGCAGCGACGCCTCGACGAGCTGGCGGAGACCGTCGGCGACATCGATGCCCAGCGGCAGGATCCCGCGGCGCTCGCCGCGCTCGAGGATCGAGGCCGCGGTCGAAGGCGAGAACGAGCCGGCGATGACGGCGACGCGCCGATGGAGGCGCATGACCGGCTCGGGGAGCAGCCCCAGGCTCCAGTCCATCGCGGCGCGGAGGCTCCGCTGGCGCTCGGGCACCGAGCCGTCGGCCTCGAGCTCCGCGGAGGCCTCGGCGACCCGGCCCTCGAGCTGATCCAGGAGCTGGTGCGGCGCGAGCACGCGCAGCGCCGCCGCCGCGAGCTCGATCGCAAGGGGGATCCCGTCGAGGCGGCGGCAGATCGTGCCGACGAGCACGAGGTTCGCGGGCGTCGGCTCGAGGTCCGGGCGTGCCGCGATCGCGCGCTCGAGGAACAGCTCGGCGGCGGGGTTCGCCCGCACGACGTCGGCGTCCTGCTCGCCCTCCGCGGGCACGGGCAGCGGCTCGAGCCACAGCACGTGCTCACGCGGGACGCGGAGCGGCAGCCGGCTGGTGACGACGATCCGCAGGCCGGGCGTCCGCACCTGGAGATCGGCGATGGCCGGCGCGGCGGCGCGGACGTGCTCGGCGGTGTCGATGACGAGCAGTGTCGGCGCGCGGCCCAGCTCGTGGGTCAGCGCCTCTCCGATCGCCTCCGCGATGGGACGGCCCGGCTCGTCCCCCACCCCGATGGCCCCGGCGATCGCCGGCAGCACGAGCGACGGGTCGCTGACGGCATCGAGCGGCACGAAGGCGACGCGCCCGTTCCATGGGCCGAGGTCCTGGGCGGCGAGCTCCGCGGCGAGCCGGCTCTTCCCCACCCCGCCCGCCCCTGTGAGCGTGACGAACGGCGTGGCCGGGTCCTGGGTGAGGCGCCGGAGCTCCGCCAGCTCCGCGTCCCGCCCGACGAGGGACGTCGGCGGGCACTCGGGCGCGGCGGCAGACCATCGCGCGCGGACGTCGCGCGTCGCGTCGGTCGTGGCGGATTGGGTGGGCTGATCAGCCGTCTGGTGCGTCAAGGTCCCGAGCATACGCCGGGAACCTGAACCGCTGGCTCCTCGTGAGGATGCCGCCGTGCCCGAGCTTGGCCACGGTCGCCGCCGTCGCCGGCTGGCCGGCCACGAGCCGCGGCAGCAGCAGGTCGGCGGCGGTTGCCTTCGAGAACGCGCCGCAGCTCGGCAGCCCGACGATCGACGTTCGGCCCACGCGGCCGAGCCAGAGCATCGACCCCGGGTGCGACGGGACGCCGTGCCGGACGATCCGCCCGCCGAGCGTGCCGACGGCGAGGTAGAACGCGTCGCCCGGGTCGGTGCTCGCGCCGCCGGCGGTCAGCACGATGTCGGCGCGGTGGTCACCACGAGTCAGGTCGCCCATGGCCGCGGCCACGTCCCCCGCGTCGTCGCGCACGTAGTCGATGGACGTGAGCGTGACGCCGAGGCCGGCCGCCTTGGCCCGGACCGACGCCTCGAACCGTTCGCGAGCCGAGCCGGTGATGTGCTCCTTGACGAGGACCGCGAGTCGGACCCGCCTGAAGGCGGCCACGCGGACGACCGCGCGGCCGGTCGGCGCGAGCCGTTCCGCGGCGACCAGCACCGCCTCGTCCACGAGGTGCGGGCCGACCTTCACGCTCGCCACGAGGTCGCCCGGCGCGACGACCTGGCCGTCGAACACCGTGAACACCTCGACCGGGTCGAGGCGGTTCAGCCGCTCCACGAGCGGCACGCGGATCTCCACGACGCCCGCGACGGTGGCATGGAGGTTGACGCGCGACTCCGATGGGCCGCGCGCGTCCAGTCCCGCGCCAGCCGGGTCGCCGCCGGTGACCAGCAACGCCAGCCGCCGTCCGGCGTCGTCCTCGTGGACCTCACCCGGGCCGGCGACGAGCACCGTGACCGGCCTGCCGGCGGGTGCGTGCTCGATCGCGCGAAGGTCTGCCGCAGACAGTCGCCGGCCTTTCGACCACCGGCCGCCGGCGATCGTCAGGTCGCGGGTGAGGACGGCGCCTTCGAGATCGGCGGGCGGGCGGGTGCCGGGCGTGATCCGCTCGAGCCGCACCCGCTCCGCCCGGTGCCTGGGTCAGGCGGCGCGGGCGCGCGCCGCCGCGAGCGCGCGCCGGGCGTACACGACGGCCATGGCCGCGCGGTACTCGGCGTTCGCGTGGATGTCCGAGTTCACCGGCCTCCCGCTGACGGCCTTCTCGGCCGCGGCGGCGATGTCGGCGTCGGTCGCGGTCGTCCCGTTGAGGGCGTCCTCGACCTCGCGGGCGCGATACGGGTGCTCGGACACGCCGGTGATCCCGACGCCCGCGTACTCGATCACGCCGCCGGCGCCGACGACCAGGACGGCCGCGACGCCGACCAGCGCGTACCCCGAGGCCGGCTGTTCGAGCGACACGTACGCCGAGCCCGCGTCGTCCCGCGGCGCGGGCAGCCGGACCTGCGTCACGAGCTCGTCCGAGCGGGCCGCCGTCTCGAACGCGCCCTGGAAGAACCCGTCGGCCTTCACCTCCCGGGTGCCGCCCGCCGACTGGAGGACGATCTCGGCGTCGAGCGCGAGCAGCGCCGCCGGCAGGTCCGAGGCCGGATCGGCGTGGGCGATGGCGCCCCCGACGGTGCCCAGGTTCCGGACCTGCACGTCGCCGATCGACGGGAGGGCGTCCTTGAGCACGCCGTAGTGGATCGCCGGTGATTCGAGCAGCTCCGCGTAGGTCGTCAGCGCGCCGATGGCCAGCCGGCCGTCCTCGAGCTTGCTGACCCCACGCAGCTCCCCGAGCCGCCCGATGTCCACGAGCGTCCCGACGCCCGCGAGCCGCAGCTTGAGCAGCGGCAGCAGGCTCTGGCCGCCCGCGATGACCTTCGCGCCGTCGTCGGTGGACAGGATCCGGAGCGCCTCGTCGACGCTCCCCGCGCGGGTGTAGCCGAACTCCGCCGGGATCACGCCTGGCCTCCCTTCGCGCCGTTCGTGCCGTTGCCGTTCGCGCCCTGGATGGCGCCCCACACCTTCTGGGCCGTGAACGGCATGTCGAGGTGCCTGACGCCGAGCGGGCTGAGCGCGTCGATGACCGCGTTCGCGACGGCCGCGGTCGACGCGATGCAGCCGGCCTCGCCCCCGCCCTTGACGCCGCGCGGGTTGACCGGCGACGGCGTGACCGTCTCGTCGAGCTCGAACGCCGGCAGCCAGCTGGCCCTCGGCAGCGCGTAGTCCAGCAGCGAGCCGGACAGCAGCTGCCCGTCGTCGGCGTAGACCGCGTCCTCCCAGAGCGCCTGGCCGACGCCCTGGGCGATGCCGCCGTGGAGCTGGCCGTCCACGATCATCGGGTTGATCTTCTTGCCCACGTCGTCCACGGCGACGTAGCGCACGAGGTCGACGTGCCCCGTCTCCTGGTCGACCTCGACCACCGCGATGTGGGTGCCGAAGGGGAACGTGCAGTTCGGGGTGTCGTGGTAGGCCGTCTCGTCGAGGTACGGCTCCATGTCCTCGGGCGTGTCGAACGCGAGGTCGAGGGCGAACGCGATCTCCTGGAGCGTCTTCTTCTTGTCCGGCGATCCCTTCACGCGGTACTCGTTGCCCTCGATCTCGATGTCCTCCGGCGAGGCCTCGAGCATGTGCGCGGCGTACCGTCGGGCCTTCTCACGGATCTTCGCCGCGGCCTTGAGCGCCGCGCCGGTGCCGACGTTCGAGGTGCGCGAGCCGTACGACCCGTACCCGAACGGCGTGCCCTGGGTGTCCGAGTGCTGGACGACGATGTCCTCCATCGGCACGCCGAGCTCGTGGCTGATGATCTGGGCGTACGTCGTCTCGTGGCCCTGGCCGTGGCTCTGGGTGCCCATCGTGACCACGACCTTGCCGGTCAGGTGGACGCGGATGTTGGACGACTCCCACATCGCGGCGCCCCAGCCCTCGCCGACGGCACCGATCCACTTCGACGGCGCGACGCCGCAGACCTCGATGTACGTGCTGAGCCCCAGGCCCAGCAGCTTGCCGCGGCGCTTCGCCTCGTCCTTCTTCGACGCCAGGTCGCCGTAGCCGACCATCGCCAGCGCCTTGTCCATCGCCGGCTCGTAGTTGCCGGAGTCGATGTACAGCTTCTGCCCGTTGACGGCGGTGAGCAGCCCGGACGGGTTGTCGTACGGGAAGGAGTCGGGCGGCAGGAAGTTCCGCCGCCGGACCTCGGCCGGGTCGATGCCGAGCTCGTCCGCGACGAGGTCCATCGACCGCTCGACGACGTACGTCGCCTCGGGCCGGCCGGCGCCGCGGTACGCGTCCACGAACGTCGTGTTCGTGTACACGCCGGTGACCTCGGCGTAGACGTTGGGGAGCTTGTACGGCCCGGCGAGGACGCGGGCGTAGAGGGTCGTCGGGATGCCCGGGCCGATCGTCGAGAGGCGGCCGCCGAGGTTCGCGTACGTCTTGACGCGCAGCCCCTGGACCTCGCCGTTGCGGTTGGCGGCGATGTCGACGTACGTGATGTGGTCGCGGCCGTGGATGGTCGAGCCGAAGCTCTCGCGCCGACCCTCGACCCATTTCACCGGCCGCCCGCCGATCAGCTTGCTCGCGTGCATGACGAGCGCCATGTCCGCGTAGCAGAAGATCTTGGAGCCGAAGGCGCCGCCGACGTCCGGGCTGATGACCCGGATCTTGTGCTCGGGCACGCCGGTGACGAACGCCGCGAGCAGCAGCCGCTGGATGTGCGGCGTCTGGCTCGACATCCAGATCGTGTACTCGTCGGTGCCCGGGTTGTACACGCAGATGTCGCCGCGGACCTCCATCGGGTTCGGGACGAGCCGGTTGTTGACGAGCCGCTGGTGGAGGACGACCTCGGCGTTCGCGAACGCGGACTCGGTGCCGTCCTTGTCGCCCACGTTCCACTCGAACACGATGTTGTTGGGCGCGTTCTCGTGGAGCTGCGGGGCGCCCGGCTGGGTCGCCTTCTCGGCGTCGACGACGGCCGGCAGCGGCTCCCAGTCGACCTCGATCAGGTCGAGCGCGTCGCGGGCCTGTTCCGCGGTCTCCGCGACGACCGCGGCCACACCCTCGCCGGTCCACTTCACGCTGTCCTTGGCCAGGATGTTGGGCGTGCTCACGTTGTTCGTGATGCCCGAGGCGCCGCCCGCCGGCCAGGCCATGGGCAGCGGGTTGTAGGCGATGTCCTCGCCGACGATCACGGCCAGCACGCCGGGCGCCGCCTTCGCGGCGCTCGTGTCGATGGACCGGATGTTGGCATGCGCGTACGGGCTCCGGAGGATCGCGAGGTGCGTCATGCCCGGGAGCTTGATGTCGTCGAGATAGCGGCCCTTGCCGGTGATGAACTTCGGGTCTTCGACCCGCTTGACCGGGGTGCCGAGGACGTCAACGGCCATGTCGGTCTCCTCAGGCCGTCGCGGCGGGGGTGGCCCCGTCACGCATGATGCGGGCGGCCTCGCGGACCGCCAGCACGATGTTGTGGTAGCCGGTGCAGCGACAGAAGTTGCCTTCCAGCGCGTGCCGGATCTCGGCGTCGGTCGGGTCGCTGTTGTGCTTCAGCAGGTCCGCGGCCGCCATGATCATCCCCGGCGTGCAGAACCCGCACTGAAGCCCGTGCTTCTCCCAGAAGCCCTGCTGCAGCGGATGGAGGTCGACGCCGTTGCTCAGCCCCTCGATCGTCGTGACGCTCGTGCCGTCGGCCTGGGCCGCGAGCATCGTGCAGCTCTTCACGGCCTTGCCGTCGACGTGCACCGTGCACGCGCCGCACTGGCTCGTGTCGCACCCGACGTGCGTCCCCGTCAGGTTGAAGTCCTCGCGGATGAGCTGGACAAGGAGTCGTCTCGGCTCGACATCCGCCTCCCGCGGCTCGCCGTTCACCTCGAGCGCGACATGCAGCTCGGTCACCAGGCCGACCTCCTTCCACCGATGGGTGTCGCCGGTCCGTCGGACCGGGGCGTGGATGGGTGACGTGTTGCTGGCTGCCCGACCGGCCGACCGTGCGTCGGACCGGGCCGGGTCCGGGTGGGAACGTTTCGCCGGGGACCCCGGGCGACCCCTCTCCCCAGGCCGCGCGGCTGCCCGCCCGCTGGGGTTCGACGGTCCGTCGATGGTGGCACCGTGCCGCGCCGCCTGCAACCCGCTTTTGGCACGGTCCCGCGGGATGCGCCCAGGCCGCGCGGGAGGCGCCGATAGCCGCGCGGCAGGCGCCCCTGGCGCGCGGCAGGCGCCCCTCGCCGCGACCTGCTCCCGTCCCCGTCCCTGTCCGCGTCCCTTGCGCGTCTGAATCGTGACTCAGCTGGCGAGTCAGGCCTGCTCACAGGCGACACGAACTCACCACGCGCGTCAGATTGCGACTCCTCGTGCACACCAACGATTGCCGGGGCGGACTTGGGCACCTGCGGCGTGCGGAGGACCTCACGAAATGACGCGCCTGGTGAGTTTTCGCTGCCGGGGTGCGCTCAGGACCCGCAACCGCCCACCCAGCTGGAAAGCGCGCGGTAAGCCGGAGCGAAAGCACAGCGAAGTGGCGCCGAGTAGAACTGACCCATGGCACCGAGCACGCGAATCTCATTGATGCCCAACTCGTACGCGTGGATGATCGGGTCGCTGATCCGCGACGCCCGGCTGACCATCGGCTGGAGCCAGGACGAGCTGGCGGAACGCGCGAAGACCTCGCAGACGATGATCTGGCGGATCGAGACCGGTGGCGCGGACCGGGTGCGGATCGACGTCATGGACCGCGTGGTCCGGTCGCTGGGCATGCGGTGGGAGCTCGAGCTACGCGGCCGCCATCTCGACGAGCGGCGAGACCAGCTGGATCCTGTGCACGCCGCGCTCGTCGGCTCGTTGGGCGGGCGTCTGGCGCGCGGTGGGTGGGAGGTCGAGACGGAGGTCCCGACAGGCGGCGAGTCACCGACCGGCTGGATCGACCTCGCGGCCTATCGCGAGTCCGACGCGTCCATGTTTCTGGGCGAGGTCAAGGCTGACCTCCCCGACATCGGCGGGATGCAGCGACAGATCGGCTGGTACGAGCAGTCTGCGGGGCGAGTCGCGCAGCGCCTCGGATGGCGGCCGACGCGCATCGCCGTCGGACTGGTCTGCCTCGACAGTCGCGCAATCTCCGAGCGGCTCGCGGCCAACCGAGACCTCCTGCGGCGGGCGTTCTCCGGGCGACCATCGGATCTTGCCCGGTGGCTGCTGGACTGCGAAGCCGCGCCGCCGGCAGGTCGCACCATCGTCGTCACGGACCTGGCGGGCTACAAGGGGCTCGGCCTTCGGCGGTCGCGGATTCACGGCCCCGAACGGCCGACAACGTACGAGGGATACGCGGACGCCGCCGCGTACCTCAGGCGGCGACGGCCACGAGCGGCGAAGCCACGAAGCCGCCAACGGGCGGCGTGACGAGCCGCGGTGGGAACGGTCAGGCGCGGGGAAGGCGGGGCCTCGCGTGCCGCTCCGGGGGCTGGCCGAATGTCCGGCGGTCCAGGCCGGCCTCGATCGCCTCGTTGGGGTCCATCGATGCGAACCGCGCGGCGCGCGCGAGCGCCGCGGCCGCCGCCGTCGCGTCCGCCTCGTCCAGGCCGGCCACCGGTGACGCGTTCGCGAGGCCGACGCGGGCGACACCCCGTCCGTTCATCGACGCGGCGTAGTTCGCCGCCCACACGAGGGTCGGTGCCTGGTCCCGCCGCGACGGTGCGCGCAGGGCGGCGCAGACAATTCCCCGCTCGCCCGGGATCGCCCGAGCGAGGTACCAGTTGTCGGGCCCCGCGATGAGGTCGAGCAGGTACGACGCGTAGGGTGCATCGAGGATGGTCTCGGCACCCGCCTCCCACGCGGATCCGCCGGTGATGGCCAGCATCGCGTGGAGCGGCGGCACCTCGCCCAGCAGCGCGGCGTGCGCATCGCGAAACCGCCGTCGGGCGTCGGCGTCGCCGCCGA
>DASSRG010000012.1:0-24539 GCA_035701885.1 Candidatus Limnocylindrales bacterium | reverse complement strand
CACGTCGCGCAGGTCCTCGATCGGCGTCGACGTGCCACCGGTCACCCCGACCGACCGCTTGCCGTCGAACGGCGCCGGGTCAACGAGGTCCTTCGCGTTCTCGATCTGGATCGCGTGCGTCCCGGCGATCTCGCACAGCCGGGTGAGCTCCTTGGTGTTCGCGCTGTGCCGCCCGCCGACGACGACCATCAGCTCCACGTCGCGCGCCAGCTCGAGGGTGTCCTCCTGGCGCCGGATCGTGACCGGACAGACGGTGTTGAGGATCTTGAGCTCGTGGGCGCGGTTGACCATGAACGCCGCGAGCTTCTCGAACTTCCACGGCGGCTGGGTGGACTGCGTGATCAGCGCCATCCGCTTGCGGCGCGGGATCCGGTCCCAGTCCTCCTCCTCGTCGACCACGATCGCGTCGGGCGCGAAGCCGAGCAGGCCGACGACCTCCGGGTGCTTCGGGGTGCCGAGGAGCACGATCGTGTACCCCTCCTCGACGAGCTCCTGGAGCTGCCGCTGCTCCTGGATGACCCACGTGCACGTGCCGTCGATGACCTCGAGGCCGCGCGACTCGGCCCGCTCCATGACCTCCGGCTTCACGCCGTGCGCGCGGATGACGACGGCCGCGCCGTGGTCCACGTCGTCGAGCGTGTCGACGCTGCGGACACCGAGCTGCGTGAGGTCGCGGACGACGCCCTCGTTGTGGACGACCTGGCCGAGGGTGTGGGTCAGCTTGCCCGCCGCGGCCGACTCCTTCGCCTTGTCGATCGCCTCGCGCACGCCATAGCAGAAGCCCGTGCGCTTCGCGATCCTGACGTCCTGGACGGTTCCCATACCGGTTCGATGTTCGCACACGTGGGCCGATTCCGCCCTCGTGGAGGCTGCGTGAAGGCCGGTCCGATCAGCGCTTTCGGGTCGGATCGGGGCGGGCGACGCCGGCGTAGACGCCGCGATGTCGTTCGTCGAGGAGCCCGGCGATCCGGCCCATGATCTCGGTGGTGGCGATGCGCTTCGCCTCGCGCCGGCTGGTGTCCGGCGGGATCACGTCCTGGACGCGGAACGGGCGCCCGATGCGGACGTTCACCGTGCGCCGCGGGAACGGCGACGGCAGCTTCGTTCCCTTCCGCCACACGGCGTCCGTGTTGCTCACGCCGATCGGCACGATCTGGGCCCCGGTGCGGAGGGCGAGCATCGCCACGCCGTCCTTCGCCTCCTGGAGCTCGCCGGTGGGGCTGCGCGTGCCCTCGGGGAACACGAGCAGCACGTAGCCCTGCTCGAGGATCTTCGTCGCGAGCCGGAACGCCTCGATGTCCGCGGAGTCGCGGTCCACCGGGTGCACGCCGCCGTGCGCCGCCATCCAGCCGAGGACCGGCCACTCGAACATCTCGCGCTTGCCCAGCCAGTGGATGCGGCGCCGCTTGAGCGCGTCCGTGATCCAGGCCCCGACGACGACGCCGTCGGCGTTCGAGATGTGGTTCGCGGCGAGAATCACCGCGCCGCGCCTCGGGATGTTGCCCAGGCCCTCGACGTCGACGTCGGCGAACAGCCGGGCGCCGATCCGCGCGACGAGCGCCGTCATCCGGACGAGCATCGTCTGGTCGTTCTCGAGGTTCATGGCGGCGTCGAGGATCGAGTCGCGCTCCCTGGGCCGCGGCCTGGGTGCGGGGCCGCCGGCCGCGGGCGCCGCGTGGGTCGAAGCCGCTGTCGCAGCGACGGAACGCGGTTCGGGCTCTGGCTCGAGCTCGGCGGGCGCCTGCGGCTCGGCATCCGACGCGGCGGCGGGCAGCGGCTGGGACTCGGGTTCGGGCTCCGCGGCACGAGACGGCTCGGCCTCCGGGTGCGAGGTTTCGACATCGGAGGCGACGGATTCGACCTGGGGGTGCGACTCGCGGCCCTCGGTCGGCCCCTGGGACACCTGTTCGGGTGAACGCTCGTCCTCGGGGAGCGAGATCGCGCCGTCATGGACCGATTCCTCGGCCCCGGACTGCGAATCCCGCGTCTCCACCGCGAGGGTGGCCGCGGTCGCACGACGCGCGGTGGCACGGGCGCGCTTCTGCGATCGCTTCGTGGGTGTGGCGGGCTGCTTCGGCGCCTGGACTTGCCCCTCGACCTGCACCTCATCACTGACCGCCGCGACTGCCGCCGCACGGCGAGCCGTCGCCCGTGCGCGTTTCTGGGAGCGCTTCGTCGGCGCCGACGAGGGGACAACGGGCGATGCGCCGACCGATACGACCGCGCCCTCCTCGCCCGCGACCGGTGCGACCGAGGCTGTCGCTGCTGCTGCCCGCCGGGCCGTCGCGCGGGCGCGCTTCTGCGCCCGATGCGTCGGCGCATTCGGGGACGCCTGCACCGGCTCGTCGAGTCCGGGCTCCGCAGCTGCCTCCGGCACCTCGGCCGCTGTTGCCCGCGCCTCCGCCCGTCGAGCCGTCGCGCGGGCACGCTTCTGCGCCCGATGCGTGGGTGCGGACGACGTCATCGGCGTCGCCCTTCCCTCCTCGCCGGCGGTCTCGTCGACCGCCTCTGCGGCCTCGGGCGCGGCCCGCGCCTCGAGCCGGCGCGCAGTCGCTCGGGCACGCTTCTGCGCGCGGCGTGTCGGGGCGTTCGAGGGGGTCGGCGGCGCGTCGGTCACGAGGGGCTCGTCGGGCGCCTCGAGCGCCGCCTGCTCGGCGGCAGCCGTCTCAGCCCGCCGCGCGGTCGCGCGCGCCCGCTTCTGCGCCCGGCGGGTCGGCAGCGAGACCGGCGCGGGCGACTTGGGCTCGTCGGCGGAAGGCTCGGGCTCGATTGCGGCCGCCGCGGCCAGCGCAGAGGCCGTCGCGGCCCGCCGCGCCGTCGCCCGGGCACGCTTCTGCGAGCGCCTGGTCGGGACGCTCGAAGTGGGCGCCCCAGGCGCGACATCGACATCCGGGGCATCGGGCTCGGCCTCGCGCTCCTCGGCCCGCCGAGCCGTGGCCCGAGCCCGCTTGAGCGAGCGACGCGTCGGCGTGTGGGCGGCACCCGTCAGCGGCTGCGCAGCGATGGTGGGCTCCGGCTCGGCTGCGGACTCCACGGGACCTGCATCACGTGCGGCGTCGGGCTCGAGCTCCGCGGTGCCGTCGACCTCGAGCGAGGGCCGCGATCCAGCCTCGGGTTGGTCATCGGGCGCGGGCTCGAGATCTGTGGGTTCGGGCTCGGGTCTCGTGTCGGGCTCGGCAACGGCGTCCGGCTGGAACGTTCCGGACTCGGCCTCGGCAACCGCGGACTCGTCGGCGACCTTCCGCGTCCGGGTGCGCTTCGGCTTCGCCTCGGGCTCGGCATCGGCCGCCTTCGGCTTCGTCGTGCGGGCGCGGGACGGCTTGGCCGACGCCTCGGCCTCGGCCGCCTTGGGCTTCGTCGTCCGGGTGCGCCCGGGCTTCGGCGGGGCCTCGACCGCCTTGGTGGCCGCGACGGTCGCCACGGTCTCGACCGCCTCGGCGACATCGGCCGCCTCTGCCTCGACCTTGGGCTTCGGTCGTGCGCGCGTCCTGGGTCGCGGCGTCAGCATCACCGACGCGATCTCGGCCGCCACGATCTCGACCGTCTCCCCGAACTCGTTGCCATCCGTCCGAACGTGGACGGCATCCTCGGCTGCTCGGAGTGGCGCGACCTCACGGCCCGTGTCGATGGCATCGCGGGCGCGGAGCTGCTCGCGAACCTCCTCGGCCTCCGGCCCATCCGGGTCCAGGCCACGCTCCTCGATGCGGCGCCGGGCGCGCTCCTCGACGGACGCGTCGAGGAACAGCTTGAGGTCGGCATCGGGCAGCACGACCGTCCCGACGTCGCGGCCGGCCATGACGATCCCACCCTCGGCGGCCAGGTCGCGCTGGCGCTGGAGCAGGGCGGCGCGGACCTCCGGGATCCGGGCGACGGTCGACACCGATCCGTCGACCATCGCGCTCCGCGCCTCGTCCGTCGCGTCGACGCCGTCCATGAGCACCCGCGTGAGGCGGCCGGTGCCGTCGTCGGCGAGCGTGATCCGGTCGATGAGCGGCACGAGCGCCCCCGCGTCGTCGAGCGGCACGTCCTCGAGCAGCGCGATGGCCGTCAGCGCGCGATAGAACAGCCCCGTGTCGACGAATCGGAGGTTGAGCTGCTCCGCGGCCGCCGCGCCGACCGAGCTCTTGCCGCTCGACGCCGGCCCATCGAGGGCGACGACGATCCGTCGCGTGGACTGCGGGCGGCTGGGCATGGGCCGAGTTTAACCGTCGCCGGGGCTGCCGCGACCCGAGTCCGTGCGTCGCGGCACGAGCCGGCGCACCTCCGCGGCGGACAGCGGCCGCACCTCGCCCGCCGCGAGATCCTCCAGCCTGAGGGTGCCGATGCGGACTCGCACGAGCCGGCGCACGGGCGCGCCCACTCCCGCGAACATCCGACGAAGCTGGCGCTTCCAGCCCTGGTGGATCG
Organism: Candidatus Limnocylindrales bacterium; assembly: GCA_035701885.1. GTDB lineage: Bacteria > Chloroflexota > Limnocylindria > Limnocylindrales > CSP1-4 > CAIXZV01. The sequence continues at coordinate 20,132 of DASSRG010000012.1, read as the reverse complement.
TGCATCGGACCCAGACGAGGGATGGGTCCGGCCGCGGCTCGAGGAGGTCGTCGAACCGTCGGTCCTCCGTGCGCGTCTGCGCGCGGAGCCCGGTGAGGGTCGCGATGCCCTCCGTCAGCTCGACCCCGCCCTCGAGGGCGTATGCCTGGTCCCGGGTGAGCATCCGCGACAGCGCCACCGCGTACTCGCGCTCCACGCCGTAGCGCGGGTGGAGCACGTGCTCGGCCCAGTCGCCGTCGTTCGTGAGCAGGATGAGCCCCTCGGAGTCCTGGTCGAGGCGGCCGACCGGGTACAGGCGCGCGCCACGCGCGAGGTCGGGCGGGACGAGGTCGACGACGGTCGTCGCGGCGTGGCGGTCTCGCACGGTCGAGGTCACGCCCGCGGGCTTGTGGAGGGCGAGGTAGACCGGCCGTCCGGTGGCCGCCCCGACGGGTTCCCCGTCGACGGTGATGACGTGCTCCTCGGGGTCCACCCGCTCACCGAGTGTCGCCGGCCGCCCGTCCACGAGGACGCGTCCGGCCGCGACGAGCTCGTCTGCGCCCCGGCGGGACGCGATCCCCGCCGCCGCAAGGACCTTCGAGATCCGCTCGGGCGGCATCGGGTCAGTGGGCGCCGTCGGCGTCCGGGCCGGTATGCGTGTCCGCCGGGCGCTCCCCTGCGCCGACGTCGCTGGCAGCGGGTTCGGTGCCGTTCGCGGGCTCCTCCCCGTCGACCAACCGCGCGGCGATGTCGAGGTCGAGCAGCGGGAGCTCGTCGAGCGACGCCAGGCCGAAGCGTTCGAGGAACTCGAAGCCGGTCCCGTACAGGATGGGCCGGCCGGGCGCCTCGGAGCGGCCCTGCTCCACGATCAGCCGGCGGTGGATGAGCGCGCGCACGGTGTAGTCCGAGTCCACGCCGCGGATCCGCTCGATCGCGGCCTTCGTGACCGGCTGGCGATAGGCCACGATCGCGAGCGTCTCGAGCGCGGCGGGCGACAGCCGGACGGCGTCGGCGCCGACGTACCGGGCGATCAGCGCCCCGGCCTCCGGCGCCGTCGCCAGCTCCACGCGGTCGCCGGACAGGAGCAGGCGGATCCCGCGGTCGGCGAGGGCGACCTCGAGGTCACCGAGCCGCTCGTCGACGGTCGCCCGGTCGACTCCCGCCAGTGTCGCGATCTCGCGGCGGCTGAGCGGCCGCTCGGCGACGAACAGGAGTGCCTCGAGCTGAGCCTCGGTGAGCTCGCCCGCCGGTGCGTCGGTCGCGGCGGCATCGGTTCCTTCGGGCACACCGGCCGACGACTCCTCGGCGAGCTGCTCGTCGAGATCGTGGTCGGTCGTCATGCGAAGGACTCCAAGGATTCGTCCAGCGGGGCCTCCTCGTCGATCGCGCCCGGGACGCCGGCTGCGGCGCGCTCCTCGGCGGTCGTGCGTCGCGCCATGATCGGTCCCCACGGCTCGGCCTGCTCGACCACGATCTCGCGTCGCTTCATCAGCTCCAGCATCGCGAGGAACGTGACGGCGACGACGACCCGGTCGCGGACCCCGCGCAGCAGGTCCTGGAGCACGATGACGTCCGCGCCGCGGAGGGCGCGCCGGATCAGCTGTGCGCGGTCGGTGAGCAGCACCGTCCGACGGATCGTCTCGGGTGGCGGCGGGGGCGGCGGCGCGACCCGGGCGAGGCCGTCGAGCGCGTCCACGAGGATCTGCGTCGACAGCGGCGCGGCGGCGGGCGGCCGGGCACCCGCCAGGCCGGCGGTGCGGGCGGTCGTCGCCTCACGGTGGAACAGGCCGACGCGCGCCTGCGCATCGTCGAGGAGGCGCGCGCCGGCGTCGCGGAACGCCCGGTACAGGATCAGCCGGGCGCGCAGCTCGGCCTCGGGATCCGGCCCCTCGTCGGCGAGCGGCACCGCACCCTCGGCCGGGCGCCGGGGCAGGAGGGCACGCGACTTGATGAGGATCAGCTGGCTCGCGATGGCGACGAACGAGGAGACGTTGCCCATCCGGTCGTCGTCCAGCGTCGCGAGCGCCTCGAGATAGGCCCCGGCGAGGCTGCCGAGCGGGACGGTGAGGACGTCGAGCTGGCGGGCCTCGATCAGCGCGAGCAGCAGCGCGAGCGGGCCGTCGAACGCGGGCAGCGTGACCCTGGTCGCGGATTCCGGCCGCCGCCCGTCGCCGAACTCGATCGACGGCGTCGTCATCAGCACGCCTCGTCCGCAGCCCGGAAGGCGGCGCCGTAGCGCGCGTCTCGCGGCTCGGCCTGGTACCTCACGAGGTCCACGGCGAACGGCGGCAGGCCGGCCGCCTCCACGAGCTCCGCCGACGCCTCGGCGTGCGTCTCGAGCCTGGCGAGCGCGGCGCCCCAGCCCGGCACGACGCGCGCCACCCGCCACACCCACGGGCCGTACGCCTCACCGAGCGACCAGGCCACGCGCGGCAGCACCCCCGTTTCGCCCTTCGCGCAGTCGTGGAGGACCGCGGCGGCCAGCACGTCCCGGTCGCGGACGCCGCCGCGCCGCAGGACGGCGGCGACATCGAGCCCGTGGCGACGGTCGGCGACGTGCATCGAGTCGAACAGCTCCAGCTCCGCGGGGCGCATCCAGGCCGCCAGCTCGTCCCGCTCCCTCGGGCTCACGCGAGCCACGAGGTGCGACCCGAACTGCCGGACCTTAGACGCCCACCAGGACGTTCGTGACACCGAAGATGATCTCCCCGATCACCCCGCCGCCGACGAGGAACAGGGCGAGGATCGCGATGAACCCGTACTGGGCGAGGAGCGGGCGCAGGCGCCACGCCTGCTCGCGCGGCAGGACGCGGAACAGCAGCGAGGCGCCGTCGAGCGGCGGGATCGGGATCAGGTTGAAGATCGCGAGCAGGACGTTGAAGGCGACGAAGTAGTAGACGCCGAGGATCACGTTCTGCGGCAGCTCGTTGAACAGCCCGGCCTGGACGATCACGCGGAACACGAACGCGCCCAGCGTCGCCATGACGAGGTTCGAGGCCGGCCCGGCGAGCGCGACGATCACGTCCCCGTTGCGCCGGTCGCGGAAGTTCGACGGGTTGACGGGCGTCGGCTTCGCCCAGCCGATGAGGATCGGGCTGAACAGCAGGGACAGCGCGGTCAGCGTGCCGCCGATCGGGTCGAAATGGACGATCGGGTTGAGCGACAGCCGGCCGAACAGCTTCGCCGTCGAGTCGCCCTGCATGTACGCCGCCCACGCATGCGCGAACTCGTGGACCGGGAACGCGACGAGCAGGAAGATCGCGACCAGGACGATCGCGAGCACGGGGTCTTGGGAGAACAAGGAGACCTCGGATGCGGGGCGGAGAGTCGGCCTATCGTACCGATCGCGCGCCTACAGCCGGTCGAGCAGCTCCGCCCGCTTCGCCGCGTACTCCTCGGGCGTGATGAGCCCGCGGTCCTTCAGGTCCGCGATCCGCGCGAGCGCGTCGCCGATGTCGTCCGCCGGCGACTCGGGCGCCGGTGCGGCGGCGACGGGCGCTGGAGCGGCCGTCGCGGCGGCAGGGGCCGGCTCGAACGCCGGCGCGGGCGACGCCACGGCAGGCTCGGACCTGAGCGGCGGCATCACCGGGCGGGCGACCTCGACCTCCAGCTCGTGCTTCGCCTCGATCATCGCCTTCTTGAAGGCCTTCGCGTCGCGCAGCATCTTGAGCCGCTCGATCCCCTCCTCGGACGCGGTCAGCACGTCGAGGTCGCCGAACCCGAACATCCGCCCGAACACCGATTCGGTGAGCACGGCGTCGTTGATCTTCTCGAGCGACGAATCGGTCGTCTTCTTGTTGATCACGCCCTCGACGTGGATCAGGCGCCGGTTGGTGATCAGGTACTCCTCGTTCCGGTAGCGGAGGATGCTCCACAGGAACGAGAGGACACCGAACACGAACACCGCGAGCGTGACCCACGAGAGGACCTGCCACAGCGTCCCCGAGTCGCCCAGCCAGACACGCGCGATGACGAGGAGCAGGGCGCCGAGCAGCGCCAGGATCGCCCAGCGTGCGTTGTAGGTGAACACGAACCAGTGCTGGTGTGCCTTCCGCACGACGCGCTCGCCCTGGGCGAGCAGCGATTCGGCGTAGTTGGCCATGGCCCCTCGTCCCTCCTCAGGCGCGGGGATGGGCCCGCGCGTAGACCTCGCGGATCCGCTCCCCGGTCAGGTGCGTGTAGAGCTGCGTCGTGCTGATACTCGCATGTCCCAGGAGCTCCTGGACGACGCGGAGATCGGCGCCGCCCTCCAGGAGATGGGTCGCGAAGCTGTGCCGGAGCGTGTGCGGCGAGACGCGGTCCCCGAGCCCGCTCGCCTCCGCGGCGGACTTCACGACCTGCCACGCCTGCTGGCGGCCCATCCGGGTGCCGCGCTGGGTGACGAAGACGGGGCTCCCGGCGCCATCCGGCTGGCCCGCCCGATCGAGCCACGCACCCCGCGGCCAGGCGAGGTACCGCCCGAGCCACTCGAGCGCGACGTCGCCCACTGGGACGATCCGCTCCTTGTCGCCCTTGCCGATGACGCGGACGAAGCCGGTGTCGGCGGAGACGTGCTCCACGTCGAGCCGAAGCGCCTCGGAGACGCGGAGCCCGGCGGCGTACAGCGTCTCGAGCAGCGTGCGGTCCCGGAGCCGCAGCCCGTCGGCGTCGGTGGGCTCGCGGTCGTCGGGCGGCGCGTCCCCCGCGGCCTCGAGCAGCCGGATCGTCTCGTCGACCGTGAGGGTCTCGGGCAGGTACCGCGGCTGGCGGGGCAGGTCCAGGTGCGCCGCGACGTCGGTCTCGATGAGCCCGTCCCCGTAGGCGAAGCGGTAGAAGCCACGGATGGAGGCTGTGCGCCGGCGCAGGCTGGTGGGCGCCAGACCGGGGTCGCCCGGCCGGCCGCGCTTCGCGCGCGCCGCCAGGTACCGCTGGGCGACCTCCGGTCCGTCGGCCCAGCGCCGTGCCGCGCCCCGGCTCATCGCGAAGTCGGTGAGGTCGGCGCGGTACGCCGTGAGCGTCGCGTCCGCGAGGCCACGCTCCACGCGCAGGTACGCGAGGTAGTCCTCGATCGCCCCGTCGAGGTCCCGCGCCGCCGTACCCATCGTCAGACGAGCGCGTCCGCCAGGCGGCCGCCGCGCCATCCCTCGGCGCGGTCGAGGAGCTCGCGCGCGGACAGCAGGGACGCTGCGCCGCCCTCGGGTCCCCCGATCATCTGGGCGAGCTCCCGCTCGCGCTCCTCGCGATCGAGGCGGATGACCTCGGTCACTGTCCGGCCCTCGCGCTCCCGCTTCGCGATCCGGTAGTGGGCATCGGCGTAGGCGGCGATCTGCGGCAGGTGCGTTACGCACAGCACCTGGTGGTCGCGGGCGAGCGTCCACAGGCTCCGCCCCACCGGGTCCGCGCTCCGGCCGCCGATGCCGGTGTCGATCTCGTCGAACACGAGCGTTGGCGTCGCGTCCACCTCGGCGAGGACCTGCTTGATCGCGAGCGCCACCCGCGACAGCTCCCCGCCCGACGCGATGCGGGCGAGCGGCCGGCCCGGCTCGCCGGTGTTCGGGCGGAACTGGAACACGACCGTGTCGATCCCCGACGCGTCGAACGCGACTGCGTCCCCGTCGACCTCGACCGCCGGGTCGTCCCTGGCCGCGGGTCGCCGGCCCAGCGCGACCTCGAACGCGTCCGCCGGGAACCCCAGCTCCGCGAGCACGGCCGACACCGCCGTGCCGAGCTCGCGCGCCGTTCCGGCCCGCGCGATCGAGAGCGTGGCCGCGGCGTCCGCGACGGCGAGCAGCAGCCGGGCGTCCTCGGCGGCCCGTCGCGCCCGTTCGTCCTCCAGCCCGCGCAGCCGCGCGGCCTCCGCGGCGCTCCGCTCGCCGTGCTCGATGACCGTCGCCTCGTCGTCGCCGTACCGGCGAAGCAGCCGGTGGATCTCGCCCAGCCGGTCCTCGAGCGCCTGGAGCGTCGCCGGGTCGTGGTCCACCGTCTCGGACAACACCCGCACCTCGGCGGCCACGTCCTCCACCTCGGCCTCGAGCCCCGCCAGCCGGTCCGCGAGGCTCAACCACCGACCGTCGAGCCGCGCGAGGGATCGGAGCTCGGACTCGGCGGCGGCGATGCGCTCCCGGGCGCCGCGTCCCTCGCCGAGGAGCACGTCACGCACGTCCGCCGCGCCCGACGCGATCGTCTCGGCGTGCTGGGCCGCGGCCAGCTGCGCGGTGATCTCGGCCGCCTCGCCCGGCCGCAGGTTGCCCGCCGCGATCTCGGCCGCCTCGTGCTCCAGCAGCTCCTGGCGGCGGAGCAGCTCGCGCGGATCCATCGCCAGTGCCGCGAGCTCCGTGCGGTTCGCGCGCCACCGCTCGACCGCCGCGGCTACCGCCGCCCGCGCCTCTCCGTGCCCGCCGAACGCGTCGAGCAGGTCCCGCTGCCAGTCCTCGTCCAGCAGCCGCTGCTGGTCGTGCTGGCCATGGATCTCCACCAGCGGCCCCGTGACCACGCCCAGCCGGCCGGCCGTGATCGTCTCGTCGTCGAGGCGCGCGGTGGACCGTCCCGTCGCGCTCACCTCGCGCACCGCGATCAGCGGCTCGGGGATCCGGTCGAACAGGGCTTCCACCCGCGCGCTGTCGGCGCCGTGGCGCACGAGCGTCGTGTCCGCGCGCGCACCGAGCGCGAGGCCCAGCGCGTCGATCAGCAGGCTCTTGCCCGCGCCGGTCTCGCCGGTCAGGACGTTGAACCCTGGCGAGAGCTCGAGCCGGAGGCGATCGATGAGCGCGAGATCCGTGACCGCGAGCTCGAGCAGCCGCCCGACCCGCGCGCCGTCGTCCGTCACGAGGGCAGCAGCTCCACCTTCGTCCGCAGCAGGTCCCAGAACGGGAGCGCGCCGGCCGGCTCGATGAACCGCATCGGCCGTTCCATCGCCCGGACCTCCACCACGTCGCCCACCTCGATCCGGCGATCCTCGCGCCCGTCGATCGAGACGAGCGCCTCGTGCGCGTCGGTGACCCGGGCACGGACGACCTGCTGTGGCGACACGACGATCGAGCGGATGGCCGAGAGATAGCCGGCGATCGGCGTCACGACGAGGTTCCGGCTGTGGGGCTCGAGGATCGGGCCGCCGGCGCTGAACGAATAGCCGGTCGAGCCCGTGGGGCTGGCGACGACGAGCCCGTCAGCAACGAACGTCGCCAGGTGCGATTCGTCGATCGACACGTCGAGACGCACGACCCGGGCGAGCGAGCCGCGCGCGACCACGATGTCGTTGAGCGCGGTGAACGAGCCGTCCGGCGTCCGCCCCGCCTGGAGGATCTGCCCCGTGAGCGCCATCCGCTCGCGGATCGTGTACGCGCCGGCCTTGAGCTTCTCGAGCAGTCCTTCGAGCTCGTTCGCCTCCGCCATCGACAGGAAGCCGACCTTGCCCAGGTTGATGCCCACGATCGGGACGTCGACCTCCGCGACCGACTGGGCGGCACGCAGGAAGGTGCCGTCGCCGCCGAGGACGACGAGCACGTCGGTCTGGCGCAGCTCCTCGGCGTGCGTCGTGGTGTCGCCCGCGGGTGCCGCCCATTGCTCCACGCCATGCATCCGGCACCAGCCGGCCGCCCGCTCCCGGAGCTCGAGCGCGTCCTCGTTGGTGGGGTTGTACGCGAAGCCGATCCGCGCGACCGTCACCCGGCGCCCTCCCAGGCCGCGGCCACCGCCTCGTCGATGCGGTCCCCCACCTCGGCGCACGAGGGGCCTGCCTGGAGGTGGACGAGGAACTCCCGGTTGCCCTCGGGCCCGAGGATGGGCGACGCGATGACCCCCCGCGTGCCGAGCCCGACCGCGGCCGCTCGCTCCACGGTCTCGTGGAGCACCCGGCGGTGGATCGAGGGATCACGAACGACGCCGCCCTTCGCGTCGGCCTTGCCCGCCTCGAACTGCGGCTTCACGAGGGCAAGGATCGGCCCGCCGCCGTCGCACAACACGGACCGGATGGGTGCGAGGACGAGCCCGAGCGAGATGAACGAGACGTCGACGACGGCAAGGTCCGCGGGCTCCGGCAGGGTCGCGGCGTCCAGGGTGCGGGCGTTGACGCGCTCCATCGACACCACGCGCGGATCCCGGCGCAGGCGCTCCGCGAGCTGGCCGTAGCCGACGTCGACCGCGTAGACCCGCGCCGCGCCGCGGTCCAGGAGGACGTCCGTGAAGCCGCCGGTCGACGCGCCCACGTCGACGGCGACGAGCCCCGACGGGTCCACCCCGAACGCGTCCAGCGCCGCCTCGATCTTGTGCGCGCCACGGCTGACCCAGCGCTTGCCGCCCTCGACCTCGATCCGCGCATCGACCGCGACGAGGTCTCCGCTCTTGCGATCGCGCCGTGCCGCGTCGCCGTCGCCGACGCGCACCTGCCCGGCCAGGACGAGCGCCTGGGCACGCGCGCGGGTCTCCGCGAGTCCGCGCTCCACGAGCAGCTGGTCGAGGCGCATCCGGCGCGCCGTGGCGGTCGACATGCGCCTATCGTGGCACAGCCGACTCACCCCGGACGTATGCGCCGGGTGGCCTTCGAGACGACCGAACGACTACCGCCGTTCGGCGGCCGGCGCCGGGATCCCGAGCGCCGCGATCGCCTCGTGCACCTGCTCGGTGAGGCCGGCCACGTCGAGCCGGATCAGCCGCCGCAGGTCCGTCACCGCCCCGTGGTCCACGAACCGGTCCGCCGGGATGCCGATGAGCCGCACCGGGACCGACCGGTACGCGGGGTCCGCGAGCCGTGCCTCCTCGAACGCCTCGAGCACCGCGGAGCCGAACCCGCCCGCCACGACGCTCTCCTCGAACGTCACGACGAGCTGCTTGCCACGCGCCTGGTCGAGGATCAGCTGCCGGTCGAGCGGCTTCACGAACCGCGCGTCCAGGACCCCGACCGACCAGCCCTCGGCCGCGAGCGCGTCGGCAACCTCGAGCGCCCGCATGGTGATCGGGCCCACGGTGACGAACAGGATGTCGCGGCCCTCGCGCAGCACCTCACCCCGGCCGACCGGGAGCACCGACGGCTCGCGCTCCGGGACGCCGAAGCCCGCGTCGCGCGGGTAGTGGAGCGCGAACGGGTGGTCCTGGCTGAGCGCCGTGCGGAGCAGCGATCGGAGGTCCTGCTCGTCGCGCGGGCTCGCGATCACGATGTTCGGCAGCATCCGCTGCGCCGGGATCGTGAACATGCCCTGGTGGCTCGTCCCGTCCTCGCCGACCAGGCCCGCGCGGTCCACCGCGAGCAGCACGGGCGCGTCGTTCTGGCACACGTCGTGGACGGTCTGGTCGAAGGCGCGCTGGAGGAACGTCGAGTAGAGCGCGACGACCGGGCGCATCCCCGCGAGCGCGAGCCCCGTGGCGAGCGTCACCGCGTGCTGCTCCGCGATGCCGACGTCGATGAACCGGTCCGGGTATGCCGCCTGGAACTTGTTGAGCCCGGTGCCGGTGGGCATGCCCGCCGTGATCGCCACGATCCGCCGGTCGGTCGCACCCAGCTCCACGAGCTCCTTGGCGAAGAACGCGGTGTAGTTGGGGACCTTGCGAGCCGCGGCGGCCTCGGCGGGCGGGAGCTCGGCGCGGCCCTCGGCGTTGTGCGCGACGGCGCGACGGTCCGCCATCACCGACGCCGACGGGGGCGCGGAGGCGCCGTCCGCCCCGTTCGCGGCCAGCCGGTCGTGGGCATCCGCAGCCGGGACCGTCATCGGTGGCAGCGCGGCGCCGTGGAACGAGACCTGGTCGGTCTCGGCCGGCCGGTAGCCCTTGCCCTTCTGCGTCCGCACGTGGACGATGACCGGGCCGTTGAGCGCGAGCGCCCGCCGAAATGTCTCCTCGAGCACGCCGAGGTCGTGGCCCGGCATCACGCCGATGTAGGTGATCCCGAGGTCCTCGAACAGCTGCCCGGGCTGGGCGAACGACACGACCGACTGGCGGAAGCGGCGCGAGATCTCGAGCAGACGCGGCCCGATCTTCGGGATCGACTCGGTCACGCTGTCGTAGACGCCCTTGCTCTGCTGCCAGGCGACCGAGAGCTTGATCTCGGACAGGTACTTGGACAGTGCCCCCACCGACGGGCTGATCGACATCTCGTTGTCGTTGAGCACGATCAGCAGCTGGCTCTGGCGATGGCCGATGTCGTTCAGCGCCTCGAGGCTGAGGCCGGACAGGAGCGCGGCATCCCCCACGACCACCGCGACGCGCTCCAGGCTGTGGCGGATGTCCCGGGCCGTGGCGAGCCCCTCTGCGATCGACAGGCCGGTGCCGGCGTGGCCGCCGTCCATCACGTCGTGCGGCGACTCGGTCCGGCGCGGGAACCCGCCGACGCCGTCGATCTGGCGCAGGGTGTGGAACCGGTCGAGGCGGCCCGTGAGCAGCTTGTGGGCGTACGCCTGATGGCCGGTGTCCCACACGATCCTGTCGCGCGGCGACTCGAGCACGCGATGGAGGGCGAGCGTGATCTCGACGACGCCGAGCGAGGACCCGAGGTGGCCGCCGGTCGCGGCGACGGTGCGGATGATCGTCTCGCGGATCTCCGCCGCGACCTGCGCCAGCTCGGCGTCGGACAGGCCACGGAGGTCGGCTGGCCCCTGGAGGCGGTCGAGGATCGGCACGGGCGGGGGCTCCTGGTTCGGCTCGGAGCCTGCTGGGACGCGCAGGCTGTCGCTGGTGGTGCGTTCGCGCGGTCGGTTCGGGTGTCGCGGTTGTCCCCGCGCGCGGTCCCCGATTATCTGCTAGTCGATGGTAGCAGGATGTTTCCCGCCGTCTACCCCGCAGTTCAGGCCTCCTCGGCCTCCTCGGGAACGACATCGACCGCGGCGAGGGTACCCCCCGGACGCGCAAGCAGCTGCTGGACCCGCAGCTCCGCCTCGCCGAGCAGCCGCTCGCACCGACGCTGGAGCGCGACGGCGCGCTCGTACAGCGCGATCGTGGCCTCGAGCGACTGGCCGCCGGCCTCGAGCGCCGTCACGGTCCGCTGGAGCTCGGCGAACGCGTCGTCGTAGGCGAGCGAATCGACGTCGGGCGGATCTGCGGCGCCGGTGGCATCGGTCACGGCTGGTCCTCCTGGGTCGCGGTGGGCTCCGGTTGCCGGGTGTCGGCGCCCGGTGCGTCGTCACGCGGACGCTTCGGCGCGGGCGTCATGAGCTTGTCGATCCGGCCGGCCGCGATCATACCCACGACCACGCCGATCCCGATCACGGCCGCGACGATCACGAGGAACAGGAACGCCGATCCCAGGTCGTCGGCGTTCACCGACCCTCGCTCCCGTCGCCGGCAGGCCCGTCGCTCGTCGCGCCGAGCCGGCCCTCGGCGAGCGCGAGCTCCAGCGCCGTTCCCCGGGGCGCGTCGTCCGGGCGCCGGACGATCCCGCCGTCGTCGCCACGGCGGACGATCGCGTAGCCGCGGTCCAGGGTCGCCTGGGGTCCCAGCGCCGAGAGCGCCGCGCCGGTGGCGGCGAGAGACCGCTGCGCGGTCCCGACGCGGAGCTGGACCACGAGCGGTGCCCGCTCCCCCAGCCCGTCGAGGCGCCGTCGCTCGCGCTCGAGGCGGGCGGGCAGCGCAGGCTCGAGCCGCGCGACGATGCGCTCGTGTCCACGCTGGGCCGCCGTGATCCGATCCCCGATGACGCGTGCCGCGCGGTCCAGGAGCAGGCCCACCCGTTCGCGCGAGGCGGCGAGCTGCGCCCTGGGCTCGAGGCGGTCGAGCGCCCGTCGCTCGGCGCCCAGCTCGCGTCGCTCGACGCCCGCACGGCGGACGACGGCGGCCTCCGCACGCCGGCCGAACGAGGCGACCGCACCGGCGACCTCGATCCGGTCCGGCACGACGAGCTCCGCCGCCGCGCTCGGCGTCGGTGCCCGGACGTCGGCCGCGAAGTCGGCGAGCGTGACGTCCACCTCGTGGCCTACGCCGCACACCACCGGCAGCGGATGCGCCACGACTGCCCGCACGACGCGCTCGTCGTTGAACGACCACAGGTCCTCGAGCGAGCCGCCGCCGCGGGCGAGGATGGTGACCGCCGGCGCGTCGTCCGGTCGGCCTTCGGCATCGAGCTCGGCTACCCATCGCTCGAGCCGGCGGAACGCGGTCACGATCGAGGCGGGTGCGCCGTCGCCCTGGACCCGGCACGCGACGAGGACGACGCGGGCCATCGGCCAGCGCCGGGCAAGGACCGTGCACACGTCGCGCCACACCGCACCGGTCGGCGAGGTGATGACCGCGATCGTCGCGGGCTGGCGAGGGAGCGGGCGCTTTCGCGAGGCATCGAACAGGCCCTCGGCCGCGAGCTGCGCCTTGAGCTGCTCGAACCGGACCGCGAGGTTGCCGAAGCCCGACGGCTGCAGCGACTCCACGTAGAGCTGGAGGGCGCCCTGGGGCTCGAACAGGTCCACCCGCCCGTGGGCGACGACCTGGAGGCCGGTCTGCGGCTGGAACGGCGACCGGACGCGGTCGTCGCGGAACCACACGCACTGCAACTGTGCGCGGGCGTCCTTGAGCGTGAAGTACGCGTGGCCGGCGGTCGACACGGTCACCCGGCCCACCTCGCCCTCGACCCACACGTCGCGCAGCCCGTCGTCGGCCCGAACACGTTCACGGATGGCGCGGCTGACCTCGGACACGGTGCGGACGCGCAGCCCGAAGGTGCCGCCCGGCACGGGGGGACGTCGCGGCTCGTCGGGGTCGTCCGGGACGGTGTCCCAGGCGGGTAGCAGCCAGTCGGGCTCGGAGGTCGGGCTCACCGGGACACGGTACGCCCTGGGCGCCTAGAGGCGGGTCTGGTACTCGCCGGTCCGGGTGTCGATGCGGAGCGTGTCGCCCTCGTTGACGAACAGCGGCACGGTCACGACGAGCCCCGTCTCCATGGTCGCGTTCTTGCGCGCGCCCTGAGCGGTGTCGCCGGCGAAGCCGGGCTCGGTCTCGGCGACGCGGAGGTCGACGGTCACCGGGAGCTCGATGCCGAGGGTCTCGCCCTGGTACGTCGTCCGGTCGACCGTCATCCCCTCCTTCAGGAAGCCGATCGCGTCGTCGAGCGTCTCGGCCCGCAGGCTGAACTGCTCGTACGTGTCGTTCTCCATGAAGTGGAGGTCATCGCCGTCGCGGTACAGGAACTGCACGGGGCGCCGGTCCAGCACCGCGCGCGGCCAGCGGTCGCCCGCCTGGAACGACTTCTCGACCGTGCTGCCCTTCTTGACGTTGCGCAGCTTGATGCGGACCTGGGCCGAGCCGCGGCCCATCTTGATGTGGTGGTAGTCGAGGATCTGCCAGAGGTCGCCGTCAAGCTCGATGACGACGCCCTTGCGCAGCTCGCCGGTGCTGATCATTGGGTGGTGCTCCGGTGGCGCGTGGCGCGGTCGGAGGCGTGGCGCCACCCCGCGCGGGTCGATGCATGTGCGCCGGGGATGCTACCAGAGGCCGGGTGCGGGGCCGGGACCTCGTGCAGCGCGCGTGGCTCGTCGCCGGGGGATCGGCGTGCGACGCAACGGGCGGTAATCGTCGCGGTGCGGAACGCCGACCGATCCGCACACGCGTCACACGGCAACGCGGCCACGAGCCAAGGCGGCCGCGAGGCAGGCACCCGTTACGGCCCGCCCTCCCAGCTCGTCTCGGTCCCCTGGGTGTCCCCGTTCCCGAGCGTGACGGACACCGACGCAGCCCCCTTCGCCGCCGTGCACCCGCCCGGCGCGGTGCACGCGACCTGGACCGCCACGATGCGCTGGGATGGCGGCATGTTCTCGCCTTCCTGGTTCGCGAGGTTGCGGCACAGGTCGAACGCCAGGCCCGTGCACGCAGGAGCCGGCATCGCGGTCGGATCCCCGACGTACGCGAAGGTGTCGTTGAGCCGGCTGCCGTCACGCATCGTGACGACCACCGTCCCGCGACCGCCGCGGCGGTCGCAGACCGGCGCGGAACACTCGATGTCGATCGACAGCGCGCCCGGGTGACGCTGCTGCATCCGCTCGATCTGCTCGGTGCACGCGCCGCCCGCCATGTTTCCGCAGCTCGCCGACGAAACCGACGACTGGCCCGCGAACCCGCAGGCCGCGACCAGGGTGCCGACCACCATCGAGATCAGGGCGCGAACGATCATCCCCCGCTCCTCACGTCGCGTCACGCGCCGAGGACGATGACGTCGCGCGGGAAGTGCGTGAGCCGCTCCACGAGCCCGCGTGACGCATCGAGGTGGACAAGGTCCTCGATGCGGACGCCTGTCTCGCCCTCGACATAGATCCCGGGCTCGACGGAGAACACGGTCGGGCTGGGCAGCGGTTCGGTCGTCGCCGTGCGGCCCAGCCTGGGGAGCTCGTGTGTGGCGAGCCCGATCCCGTGGCCCAGTCCGTGCCCGTACGCCGGCCATCGCCCGTCGGCGTCGATCACGGCGCGCGCAATCCCGTCGAGCGACAGCCCGTCCGGCAGCTCGGGAGCGCCGATGCTTGCGGCGAGCTCGTCGATGACGGCCTGCTGCGCGTCCCGGACCACCCCGTAGATCGAGAGGTCCCGCTCGCGGGGCTCGCCGACGAACAGCGTCCGCGTCATGTCGCTGCGGTAGCCCTCGACCTGGGCGCCGAAGTCGAACAGGAGCACCGCGTGGTCCTGGATCGGCCGGTCACCGGGCGCGCCATGGGGCAACGCTGCCTCCGGTCCGGCGAGGCACGCGACGTCGAATGCGAGCGCCTCGGCACCACCGGTCCGGATCAGCCACTCGAGCCGCAGGGCGGTGTCCTGCTCGGTGCGCCCCGCAGCGATCTCGGGAAGCAGCGCCGCGAGCGCGCGATCGGCCACGGCGCACGCCGCCGCCACCCGCTCGAGCTCGTCGGGCGCCTTCGTCGCCCGCATCTCCGGGATCCACGGCTCGGCCGCCACGTGTTCCACGTCCGGCGCGGCCGCCTCGAGCCTGCGCCAGAGCGCGTGCGGTACGGCCTCGGCCTCCAGGGCGACCCGCCGGGCGCCGAGCCGCGCGAGCAGCGCCGGCCACGCCTTCGGAAGGTCGTACCCGATCTCCTCGACGGCGACACCCGATGTCTCGCGGCGCGCCTGGACCGTGTATCGCGAGTCGGTCACCAGGACGACCTCGTCCGCCCCGACGAGGAACTGGCCGGAGTGGCCGGCGACCTTGTCCTCGCCCTCCGCCAGCGTGAAGCCGGTCACCCAGCGCATGTGCTCCGGGCGGACGCCGAAGTACGCGTCAAGCCCGGCTGCGGCCATCCGCGCGCGCAGCGCCGCAAGACGCTCCGGCCGGTGCGCACGATCCGCCTCTGTCCAGCGACGGCGGGTTGCCGCGTCGGGCGGCGGGGCGAAGTCGGCGGGAACCGGGAGACTCCCCGCGGCAGACACTCCCCGCACTAGTAGCCGTACTTCTGCAGCTTCTTCTGGTGCTCCGCGAGCGTCTTGCTGAAGTCGTGGGCGCCCTGGCCCTCCGGGATGGCCACGAAGAACTTGAAGCCGCTCTTCGTGTCCGGCTTGAGCGCCGCGTCGATCGACGCGACCGTGGGCGTGGCGATCGGCCCGGGCGGCAGGCCGCGGTGCTTGTAGGTGTTGTACTTGTCGAGCGCCTCGGGCAGCTGCTGGTTGCGCATCCCGCCGTCGGGCACCGTCCAGAAGACGTACTTCGACCAGTCCTCGCTGAAGCCGCCGAGCTTGTCGGTGTCCACCGCGTAGATCACGGTGGGGTCCGCCTCGAGGAGCCCGGTCTTCACCTGGGGCTTGCGATCGATCCGGTTCTGGTAGACGCCGGCGATCTTCGCCTTCTCGTCGTCGAGGACGGCCTCGCGCTCGACGATCGAGGCCAGCGTCAGCACCTGGTAGAAGGTGAGGCCGCGCTTCTCCGGGACCTTGAGCCGGTCTTCCCCCACGCGGTCGATGAACGTGTCGAGCATCATCCGGACGAGGTCCTCGGCCGTCGACGGCTTCTCGGCGTCCACCCGGAGCGAATACGTCGCCGGGTACAGGAACCCCTCCAGCGAGGCACCCTTCGGCCGCACGTCCGGATCGAGCAGCCACGGGTAGTCGCCCAGCAGCGCGTCGGTGGGCTTCGTGACGAGGTCGTAGAAGTCCTTCGGGTCGAACGGCAGGTTCTCGGTCACCTCGAGCTTCGCGGTCATCTGCTCGAGCCGCAGCTGCTCGCGGAACGCCACGTCGATCGTGGACACCGTGATCCGGTTGTGCATCAGCCCGTCGATGACCTGTGCGGGCGTGAGGTTGCCGGCGAGCGCGAACCGGCCGGCCGTGAGGTTGGAGCCCAGGTCCGCCTCGCGGGCGAGGAACAGGAACGCACGCTGGTCGGCGATCCCCCGCTCGGCCAGCCGCGGCGCGATCGTCTGCGGCGTGTCGCCCTCCTCGACGACGAACGTGATCTCGTTGGCGGACCCGGAGGCCGGCGCGGTGAGCGCGTCGCCGATGTCCTCCCTGACCATGTCGGCGACGAACGGGATCCGCAGCGCGGCCGGGTTGTCATCGGCCCACGGAACCACCACGGCGCGGACGAGCGGTCGCGCGACGGTGGCCATGACGAGCAGCACGCCCCCGGCGAGCAGGGCGAGGAACAGGACGAACCGGAGGACGCCGCCGAGGCCGCCGTTGCGGCTGCCGTACCGCTCGTACTTGCGCTGGTCGCCCGGCCCGCGCCCGTAGCGGCCCGTGCGCTGGTAGCCGTTGCGGTACTCGCCCCCGCCGTCGTACGAGTCGCGCGGCCCGCGGCCGCCCCTCACGCTCATCGATCCTCCCCGGTGGCCGGTGCGGTGCCGGCAGTCCGGCGCGCGTCCAGCTCGTCCTGGAGGATGACGCTCGCGGCCTCGCGATCGATTCGCGCTCGATACGTGTTGCGCTGGGTGCGCGACGGGGGACCGCCCGACCGGCCGCGCGGCATGCGGCCGATGCGGCGCTCGGCCTCGAACGAGGACAGGCGCTCGTCGCGCAGGGTGACGGGGAGCGCCAGGCGCGCGCCGACCGCGGACGCCCACTCCCGCGCCGCGGCCGCCATCACGCCCTCCGAGCCGGCCGCCTCGACCGGCAGCCCCACGACGAGCTCCGTGACGTCCTGCTCGCGACATACGGTCCCGAGCGCGGCGACGTCTTCGTCCAGGGAGGCGCCACGATTGACCGTCGTCAAGGGTCGCGCGATGCCGATCCCGGCGTCGGCGATTGCCAGCCCGATCCGCTTCGACCCGAGGTCTACCCCCAGGATGCGGGTCACGCGCCGCGCCCGCGGGTCGCGCAGCGGGCGTGCGGCAGCAGGGCGATCGACGGCTGGAACATCAGCCGGATGGTAGCGGCTCGCCCGATTCCGCGTCCGACGGCGGCTCCTCGAGCGGTGTCTCTCGGGGGGTGGGTTTCGGCGTCGGCGTGGCTCCCGCGTTCGGGTCCACGGGCGCCGCGACGACGACGTTGACCCGCTGGCCGAGGGTCGGGACGCTGGTGACGTAGCCCGGCCACAGGACGATGGAGACCGCGCCGTACTCCGCGAGCGCCTCCTCCGCGTCGGCCTTCGGCAGCCCGAGGACGAGCGGCTCGAGCGTCGCCGCATCGACGGGACGGACCTGCCTGGCGGTCGCGTCGACGGGGAACGAGATCACGCCGCCGACGACGGTTCCGTCACCCACGTCGACCGCGGTGCTGCCCTCGACGAGCTCGTAGCCCTCGGGGACCGCGTCGGCCAGCCGCTGGGCGGCGATCGCCTCGATCGGCGAGGCATCCACGGCCTGCGCCGTGCCGCTCCCCGACAGCGAGAGCGTGAACGACTCGACCTCCTGGTCGACGAGCGTCTTCGGGTCGACGTCCGGCGTCAGCTGACCGATCGCTGCGGTCTCGGGAAAGACCGTCGTGCCCTCCGGCAGCGACGACGGATCGGCCAGGCCCGCCTGGAACTGGCCCAGCGCGTCCTCGTTGAGCTTCGCGACCGCCCCGTCCACGTCGGCCTGGGTGACCTGGGGGAACTCCTCGCGTGACCCGCCGCTCGTCGCCCGCGGGTTCGTCACCCGCACCAGGTTGCGGTTGTAGCGGGCCGGAACCACCCGGATCGCCCCCGCGTCGACGTTGCCGTCCGGCCCGGACTTGGCCGCGGTCACGCCGACGTCGTTGGAGGTGCACCGCACGCGGATGTTGGGCGGGCTGCCGGAGATCCCGGCGACGGCCAGGAAGACGGCCTCGTCGAGCTCGAAGCCCGTCCCGTCACGCGTGGAGACCACCGATCCGGCCGGGATCGTGTACGACGACGAGGGGTCGCAGTTGGTGAACCGGACGCTGCCCTTCGCCTTCTCGCGGACGACCTTCTTGCCGGTGGCGGGGAACTCACCCGAGACGGTGACCGGCACCTGGACCGTGGTCGCGGGGATGACGCCGGCCTCGGGGTCGACGACGGTGGCCGCCGGATCCGCCCTGACGGTGAACGAGATCGGGCCGAGCGGCTCGATCCGCGGGGTGACCGTGATGTCCGCACTCGGGACGACGGTCACGGCCGCCACGGCACCGGCACCCACGAGAACCAGCGCGACGACCCCGACGAGGATCGCGCGCCCGCTGACGCCTCGCCGTTCGCGGTGGTCGCGCTCGGTGCGCACGCCCCGGCCGGCCACGACGGGCGTCGCGGCGGACGCAGCGGCGGCACCGGCGACGCCGGGCGCCCCGTAGTCGTCCGAGGCGGGCTCGGTGATCGGGACCCGGACCCGTTGCGTGGGTGCCGTGTCACGGGACGGGTCGATCGGGCGGCCGTCACGAGTCGGGACCGGCGCTGCGCCGGCCGCGGCAACGCCCGTGCCGAGCCCGGCGGCGCGCAGGTCGGTCGTCGGGTCGTCCGCGGCATCCGCGGCATCGAGCGCCGCCTCGTACTCCCCCACCGAGGCGAAGACCGCGAGCCCGGCGGAGGCCGCGAGCGCGCGAGCGGCTGCGTCGGGCGCGACGATGTCCAGCCGCCGGCCCGTGGCCAGCGCCTCGCGGGCGAGCAGCCGGAAGTTGATCCGCGACGTCGCCACGCGCGACCCGAACGGGAGCACGATCCCGACCCGCGCGTCGTCGGCGGCGCGGATGCGGGCCGCGGCGGACGTGATCTCGTCGTCGGCGTCGAGGTAGACGATCGTGGCCATGGCGCGATCCGAAGCCTAGACCGTGACCGGCGGCGGCGCCGCGGTCATACCTTCATCGCCCGGAGCACGCGGCGAAGCGCGGCGTCGAGCGGGTCCTCGGACGTGTGGATCTCGATCGCCTGGTACGCGAGTCCGAGCGGCGTGACGTCCTGCTGATCCACGAGCAGCTCCGTGGCGTCCGCGATCGCCTCGACCTGGTCCGGCGCCATGAGCGTGACCTCGGGCGGGCGGGCGAACGGGAGCCGCTTCCAGAAGCGCTCCGCGGCGATCGCCTCGCGGATCTCGGGAAGCCGCGAGCCGCCGCCGCAGACCCAGATCCGCGACGGGAGCATCTCGCCCGCCGCGAGCTCCTCCATCACCAGCTCGACGCCCGCGGCCCAGACCGCGACGTCGTCCTTCACGATGTCCGCGACCTGCGACCGCTCGGGCACGTCGAGCCCGCGCGCGTAGTCCACCTTCAGCCCCTCGGCGCGCGGGAACGGCAGGTCGAGGTGATCCGCGATCGACTTCGTGAACGCGCGCCCGCCCAGCGCGAACATCCGCGTCCCCTCGATGCCGCCCTGACGCACGAGCGCGACGTCGGTCGTGCCGCCGCCGACGTCGATGAACAGCGCGCCGGACTGGCGCACCTGCTCCGGCCCGAGGACGCGCGCGACGGCGTACGGCTCCGCGACGATCTCGAGCAGCTCGAGGTCCAGCTGGCTCGCGACCGACTGGAGGGCGCCGAGGTGCACGAGCGGGGCGAACGCGTTGAAGATCCCGATCTTGACGTGCCGGCCCTGGAACCCCACCGGGTTGGTGAGGCCGTACCCGTCGATCGAGGCGCCGACGATCGCGCTGTGGACGAGCCGGACGTCCACCTGTGGCAGGCCGGTCTCCCACGTGATGGAGCGCTGCGCCTCCTGGAGCGCCTCCCGCTGGACGGAGTCGATGAGCTTCACGAGCTCGGCGTCGCTGATCGGCTGATCGGGGCGCTTGCGTTCCTGGGTGAGCGTCGTCGTGAAGCCCTTGACGAGCTCGCCCGCGATCCCGATGACGACCTGGGTCGGCCGGAACCCGGCCATCTCTTCGGCCTCCTGGAGCGCAACGGCGCAGTTGTCGACGACG
>DASSRG010000011.1:0-14121 GCA_035701885.1 Candidatus Limnocylindrales bacterium | reverse complement strand
CGCGCGCCCGGGCTCGTCCACGCGTGCGGGCACGAAGGAGCGGGCATCGGGCTGGCGCCGGGGACGGCGTCGCTGATCGCCGACATCCTGACCGACCGGACGCCGTCGATGGACCTCGCGCCGTTCCGCCCCGACCGCTTCCCGGCGCCGTCGGCGAACCTGTTCCCGGCTCCGCGCGCGGCGGACGGCGCGGCGTGACCGAGGACGCGATCGAGCCGTTCACGATCCAGCTGGACGGTGAGCCGATCGATGCGCTGCCCGGCCAGAGCGTCGGGGCCGCGCTGATCGCAGGCGGCCACCGATCGTGGCGCCGGACGCGGTTCGGCGGCGAGCCGCGCGGGGTGTTCTGCGGCATCGGCGTCTGCTTCGACTGCCTCGCGACCATCGACGGCCGGCCCAACCAGCGCGCGTGCCTGGTGGAGGCGCAACCGGGCATGGTCATCACGACCCAGGAGGGGGCCGGGCATGGCGACCGGGCCGTCTGACGTGACCGGAACCTCGGGCGGGCCGGCCGTCATCGCGACGACCGGTGTCCCTGACGCGGCGTCCGCGCGCGTCGACGCGCTCGCCGCGGAGCACGGTGGCTGGTTCGATCCTGGCGGCCCACCCGCGGCGCCGTTCGACGTTGCCGTGATCGGCGCGGGGCCGGCGGGGCTGGCGGCGGCGGTCGCGGCGATCGATGCCGATGCCCGGGTGGCGCTCATCGACGCCGGGCCGCGGATCGGCGGCCAGTACTGGCGCCACCGGCCGGGCGACGACCGTCGGCATCATCACGATCGGTCGGCATTCGTCCGGCTGCGCGACGCGGTGGAGACCGCGATCGCGGCCGGCACCCTCGTCCATCTCGGCGGCGTCCACGTGTGGCACGTGGAACGCGCGCCGGACGGGTTCGTCGTCCACGGCGTCGTCGCCGGCGAGGCGCGGGAGGTCCGGGCCCGGTCGCTCGTCCTCGCGACGGGCGCGTACGACCGCCAGGTGCCGTTCCCCGGCTGGACGCTGCCCGGCGTCTACACGGCCGGTGGGGCGCAGGCGCTGCTCAAGGGGCACGGAGTCGTTGTCGGGCGACGGGTCGTGGTCTCGGGAACCGGCCCGTTCCTGTTCCCCGTCGCGACCGCGCTCGCCGATGCGGGCGCCACCGTCCTGGGCGTGTTCGAGGCCGGGCGGCCCACGACGTTCGCGCGCCACCCGCTGGCCCTGTTGCGGAATGTGGGGACGATGTGGGAGGCCGCGGGCTATCTGCGGACGCTCCGTGCCGCGGGCGTCCCGTACCGGACACGCACCGCCGTCGTCGCCGCGCTCGGAGAGGAGGAGCTGACGGGCGTGCGCGTGGCGACGCTGGACGAGGGATGGCAGGTCGTGCCGGGGACCGAGCGCGAGATCGAGTGCGACGCGCTCGCGGTGGGCTACGGGTTCACGCCCCAGCCCGAGCTGGCGCTCCAGCTCGGCTGCGACGTGCTCGCCGACGCCGACGGGAGCCTGGTGACGCGGGTCGACGACGACCAGGCGAGCTCGGTGGACGGCGTGTTCGCGGCTGGTGAGCTGACCGGGGTCGGCGGGGCGGCGCTCTCGCGCGCGGAGGGCGAGATCGCCGGCCACGCGGCCGCGGCACGATCGCTCGGGCGCCGGGTCGACCACGCCGACGCTCGCGGCGCGCGGGGACTCCGCGCACGCCGCCGCGCCTTCGCCGCGATCCTCCAGGAGGCGTTTCCGGTGCCGCCCGGGTGGCTCGAGTGGCTCGCGCCGGACACGATCGTCTGCCGCTGCGAGGAGGTGACGGTCTCGCGGATCGATACGGCGATCGAGGACCTGGGCGCGACGGATCCACGAACGGTAAAGCTGCTCGCGAGGCCGGGGATGGGCCCGTGTCAGGGCCGTGTCTGCGGGTACGCGACGGCGTGCCTCGTCGCCGCACGGACCGGGCGCGCGACGACGGCTGACGACATCGCGGGGCTCGCCGCTCGACCGATCGCGCAGCCGGTCTCGCTGGGCCTCCTGGCGGGCGCCGATGCCGACACCGGCTGACCCCTTGCGCCGGCTTCAGTGCCATGTAACATTGCACCGTTCCACCGGACGACGACGTAGCCGACCACGAGGAGCCTGCCGATGACCCCCTCCACGACGCCCTGGCACGGGATCCTCGTCGCCACGGCCCTGCCGATGCGCGAGGACGCGCGTGGCGAGCTCCAGCCCGACTTTGACGCCTACGCGGACCACGTCCGGTGGCTCGCGGTGAACGGCGCCCACGGCGTCGTCCCCAACGGCT
The DNA here is from genome assembly GCA_035701885.1 of Candidatus Limnocylindrales bacterium. Classification (GTDB taxonomy): domain Bacteria; phylum Chloroflexota; class Limnocylindria; order Limnocylindrales; family CSP1-4; genus CAIXZV01. The sequence goes on along the minus strand of DASSRG010000011.1, from coordinate 11,858 downwards.
CGCTGGGGGAGTACCAGACGCTCAGCCGCGAGGACCGCGCCCGGGTCGTGACGACCGCCGCGGAGGCCGCGCCGGCCGGCTTCACGCTGATGCCGGGCGTCGCCGCGTACGGCGCCGACGACGCCCGCCGCTGGGCCGAGCAAGCCGCCGAGGCCGGCGCGCAGTGCGTGATGCTCCTCCCGCCGAACAGCTACCGCGCCGACCCGCGAGCCGTGGTGCACCACTACCGCGAGGTGGCGAAGGTCGGGCTGCCGATCATGGCCTACAACAACCCGTTCGACACGAAGGTGGACCTCGTCCCGGAGCTGCTCGCCGAGCTGTACCAGGAGGGGCTGATCGTCGCGGTGAAGGAGTTCAGCGGCGACGTCCGGCGGATCTACCAGATCAACGAGCTCGCGCCGGGCCTGGACGTGGTGTGCGGCTCGGACGACGTCGTCCTGGAGCTTGCCATCGCCGGTGCGCCGGGCTGGGTCGCGGGCTACCCGAACGCGTTCCCCCGCGCGTGCGCTGACCTGTGGGCGGCTGCGACCGCGCGCGACCTCGACACGGCGCTGCCGCTCTACCGCCAGCTCCACCCGCTGCTGCGCTGGGACTCGAAGACCGAGTTCGTCCAGGCGATCAAGCTGTCGATGGACATGGTCGGCCGGTACGGCGGGCCGTGCCGCCCACCGCGCGAGCCGCTCACCGCCGAGCAGGAGGCCCGCGTCCGGCGCGACACTGAGGCGGCGATCGCGGCCGGCCTCGCGCCCGAGCGCACCCTCGCCGGCGTCGCCTGACCCAATGCGCACGACGCGCGTCTTCCACGCGGTCGACTCGCACACCGAGGGCATGCCCACCCGCGTCATCACGGGCGGGGTGGGCGTGATCCCCGGTGCGTCGATGTTCGAGCGCCGGCAGTACTTCATCGACAACCTCGACCACATCCGCAAGCTGCTGATGTACGAGCCCCGCGGCCACTCGGCGATGAGCGGGGCGATCCTCCAACCGCCGACGCGGCCGGACGCGGACTTCGGCGTGCTGTACATCGAGGTCTCCGGCTGCCTGCCGATGTGCGGCCACGGGACGATGGGCGTCGCGACCGTCCTCGTGGAGACGGGGATGGTCGAGGTCCAGGAGCCGGTCACGACGATCCGCCTCGACACGCCGGCCGGGCTCGTCGTGGTCGACGTGGCGGTGGAGGATGGGGCGGCGATGTCGGTGACGCTGACCAACGTCCCGTCGTTCTGCTACGCGACGGACCGGATCGCGAGCGTCCCCGGGTTCGGCGACGTCCGCTACGACCTCGCCTACGGCGGCAACTTCTACGCCTTCGTCGAGCTCGACGAGCTCGGCCTCCCGTACGACCGCGGCCGCAAGGACGACCTGCTGGCGGCCGGGCTGTCGATCATGGACGCGATCAACGCCGACGGGCGGCCGGTCCACCCCGAGAACCCGGAGATCGCGGGCGTGCACCACGTCTACCTCGCCGCACCCGGCTCGGACGAGCACCACAGCCGGCACGCGATGGCCATCCATCCCGGCTGGTTCGACCGCTCGCCGTGTGGCACCGGCACCTCGGCACGGATGGCCCAGCTCCACGCCCGCGGCAGGCTGCCGCTCGGCCGGGACTTCCGCAACGACTCGTTCATCGGCACGACGTTCATCGGCCGGCTGGTCGAGGAGACACAGGTCGGGCCGCTGCCCGCGGTCGTGCCCACCGTGACAGGGCGCGCCTGGGTGACCGGCACCGCCCAGTACATGCTGGATCCGCGCGACCCGTTCCCGGAGGGCTTCGAGCTGTGACCGCGGCCCCCGGGCTGCCGTCGCTCCGGGGTCGCCGAAGCCTGCGCGACGAGATCACCCAGCTGCTCCGGGCCGCGGTCATGGCGGGCGAGCTGGAGCCCGGCATGACCTACTCCGCCCCGAGCCTTGCCGAGCAGTTCGGGGTGTCGGCGACGCCCGTCCGCGAGGCGATGCTGGACCTCGACAAGGAGGGGCTGGTCGAGATCATCCGCAACAAGGGCTTCCGCGTTACGACGCCGACGGCCAAGGAGCTGGACGACATCACCGAGCTGCGGGCGCTGGTCGAGATCCCGACGATCCGGGCGCTCGCGGAGCGCGGGGTCGCCCCGCCCGACCTCGCCCGGCTCCGTCCGCTCGCCGCTGAGATCGAGGCCGCCGCCGGCCGCCGGGACTTCGTCGCCCACGTCGCGCTGGACCTCGAGTTCCACCTCGCGCTGCTCGAGCTTGCGGGCAACCCGCGGATCGTCGAGCTGGTGCGATCGCTGCGGATGCACTCGCGGCTGTACGGGCTGCGCGACGAGTCACACCGCGAGGCGCTGTTCGCCTCGTGGCACGAGCACGCGGAGCTGCTCGACCGCATCGAAGCGGGCGACGCCGAGGGCGCCGAGGCCGTGATGCGGTCGCACATCGGCCACGTGCGCGGGATCTGGGCCGAGCGGGGCGCCCACGCGCCGCGCGTCAGCGGACCGTGATCGTCTGCGACGCCTTCGTCACGCGGTTCGCGACGTCACGCGCGTACCAGGTGATCGTGTGCTGCCCCGGGGACAGTGTCGACGCATCGAGCGTGTAGCGGCGCGTGTCGCTCTTGACGTTGAGGTCGTACGACCAGCCCCACTTCGTGGAGCCGTCGACCTGGACCCAGCCGTCGGACAGGCGGAAACCGTCGCCGAGCGTGGCGCTGTAGATCGGCTTGTCGCTGCGGCGCGGTGACGCCTCACCCGACAGCCCGGAGAGCGAGGGGCCGGTCCGGTCGATGGGCTTGGGGCCACCGCGCGCGAAGACGCAGGCGAAGAAGGTCTTGCCGTCCGAGCGGTCCCACGCGGCGCACCCGAACCGGTCGTAGTTGCCGTTGAGGATGTTCACTCGATGGCCTGAGCTCTGCATCCACATTCGCTGGACCGTCGCGACCGGCGCGGTGCTGGTCGTCGTCCCGTCGCAGCCGGAGCCCGACTGCGAGCATCCGTACTTGTACGTGGCGGCTGTGTCCGGCCAGTTGTTGACGCCGATGTTCTCGCCCGTGTAGGTCGAGTAGTCATGCTTGCGCAGGATCGTCTGAATGGTGAACGGAGAGCCGTTCTTCCTGCGGCAGTTCTTGATGTTGTGGCTCAGGTAGTCGCGGGCAGCCATGTCGCGCGCCCGACCGGGATACTTCTTGCCGTTCGAGGGGCAGATGAACGGCCGATCGCGCGCGATGTCCACCAGGAACTGGTCGACCTTCAGCGCGGACTTGCCGTAGGCCTTGCGGTCGAGGTTGGTGAGCCGCATGAGCTCCTCGGACGCGAAGTCCGTGTAGAAGCCCGAGTAGCTCGCGGCCTGCGCCGGGGGCGGCGTCAGTGCGGGCGTCAGGGCGGCCGCAATCGTGAGGGCGAGCACGAGGCGGCGGAGCGCGGCGGCGAGGGGAATCGGCACGAGCGGTCTCCGACGAGTGGGAGGAAGGGCTGACCTCCGACGTCACCGTAGGCCGGGCCGCCGGCCCCAGCCACGGGAAGAACGTCCCGCTCCTGGTCCCGCTCGGATAACCAAATCGACCCAACGCACCGGTGCGCGCATGCACCATCCGATCGGGCGTCAGCGTCCCGGGACGGGCACCCAGCTGGAGCCGTCCGCCCCGTCCCGGACCTCGATGCCCGCCGCCGCAAGGCGGTCGCGGATCCGGTCCGCCGTGGTCCAGTCCCGGTTCGCTCGCGCGGCGTCCCGCGCCTCCACCAGGCCCGCGACGAGGGCATCGATGGTCTCGCGGTCGCCACCGTCCGTCGCACCCTCGCCCAGCCGGACGATCAGCGACCGGAACGTCGCGCTGGCGTTGTCGAGGTCGGGGCTGTCCTCACCGGCGCGCAGCCGGGCGGCGATCGCGGAGTCGAGGTCGAGGAGGGCGGCAACCGCCTCCCGGGCGCGGCCCTCCTCCAGCGAATGCACGAACGTGCCCTCGAGATCCGCCATCGCGTCGCGCAGGGCGGGCGGCGATGTCGCCCCCGAGGACGCCGGCGACGTCCCCCTGCCGGCCTGGCCTGCCAGGGCCGCGTCATGGACGGCGTCGGTGGCGTCGCCCGCCGCGAGCGACCGCGCGGCCTCACCGAGCGCCTGGATCGGCAGCGACGTGCCCGCGTCGAACCGCGTGCTGCGGCCGTCCACCCGGACCGTGACCCCTCCGAGCCCGGCGATCGACGCCGATCCCTCGTCCAGGTCCAGGACGAGCGCCGTGTGGCTGTCGACCCCCAGCACGAACACGTCCGGCGGGAGCTGCGCCTCGAGCGTCCGCAGCCGCCGTTCGCCCATGTAGCAGAACCGCGTGTCGTGGGTGCCGCCCTCGTTGTTGTCGTAGTGGGGGACCACGGCCGCCCGGAGGCCCGTCCCCGAGCCCAGCAGGTCCAGGCCCTCGAGCCAGCGCGGATCCTCGCCCACCTTGTAGATCTCGTAGACGGGGATCGTGACGACGCCGAGCGTCAGGGCCGCGGCGCTGGCCAGCGTGACGATCCCGCCGCCCGCGAGCTTCTCGGCCAGCGCCTCGGGGATGCCCGTCCCCGTCCAGTGCCGGAGCGCGTAGCTGGGGCTGCCGGGCCCGGCCATGACGAAGCGCGCCTCTCGAATCCGCGCGACGGCGGTCGCCTGGGTCACCGCGTCCACGTCCGCGGACCGGAACGACGCGACCTCCACCGGGTTGCCGACGCTGGTCGCGAAGAACTCCTCGGTCCGCGCCGACAGCTCGTCCGCGTTCTCCTGGAACCCGTACGGCGTGTCGATGATCGCGGCCGGCACCGTTCCCTTCCCGAACCGGTCGAACAGCGCCCGGTGGACCTTCGCCATGGTGGGCGCCGTCTCGCCCGAGCCCATGATCGCGAGGACCCGCGGACCACCGGTCACGCGAAGAACCCGTCGCCGAGCTGGTCGAGCATCACGTCTGCGACTTCGACCGGATGCTGCGCGTGGATGTCGTGATCGCCGGTGAACCACCGCTCGCGGACGTGGGGCAGGGTCGCCATCGCGAGCTCGACGCCCTCGCGCTTGTCGCCCGCCCTCGCGTGCTCACCGGTATCGGCCGGGATCAGCAGCACCGGGACGCTGACCCGCGCGTAGATCTCCGACGGCCGGTGATCCCACAGGCCGCGCAGGACCGCGATGTGGCGGTCGAAGGTGAGCCATGGCGCGATCGTCCCGTCGTCGTGGACCTCGAAGTTGGCGAGCGCGCCCTGGATCCCCGTCTCGGGCCAGTCGGCGTGGGCGGACCGGATGTAGCCCTCGATCTCGTCGCGGTGGAGTCCGGCGAGCCGCGGCGGCGCGAGCGTCTCGCGGCACGCCTCCCAGCTGGGGAACGCGGCGCATGGCTCCAACCAGCCGCCGTCCACGCACACGATGCCGCGGACGAGCGCCGGCTCCCGGAGGGCGAGCTCGAGGACGACGTTGCCGCCCCACGACTGGCCGGCGACCACCGGCCGCTCGAGCCCGAGCTCCCGGATGAGCGCCGCGACGTCGTCGGCGACCGTCGCCATGTCGTACGGCCCGTCGGGTTTCGAGGAGCGGCCGTGGCCCCGCAAATCGACGGTGACCGCTGGGTGGCCGCGGTCCGCGAGCGCGCACGCGACGCCGTCCCACATCCGGGCGTTGGACGCGAGGCCGTGGACGAGGATGAACGGCACCGCACCGGGGACTGGGGCGGCTGGCGCCCAGGTGTCGGCGGCGAGCTCGACGCCCACCGCGACCGGTACGCGCTGGGTCAGCATCGGCGCGCCTAGCCCTCGTCCTGCGCGAGACGGAGCCGGAACCGGAACGCAGCCCCGCCGCCGTCGTTCGCCTCAGCGCTGACCGTCGAGCCCATGGCCTCCAGCAGCTGGCTCGTGACGTACAGGCCGATACCGGTCCCCGAGGCGCGCTTCGCCGTGTGCGGCGCCCGGTAGAACAGGTCGAACAGTGCCTGCGGGTCGTCGCCGGGCCCGGGACCGCGATCGAGGATCGCAACCTCCACCTCGTCGCCCATCGGCGTCGCGTCGACCACGATCGGTCCATCCGTGCCGGCGTATTTCGCGGCGTTGCTCAGCAGGTTGTAGAGGACCTGGCGGAGCGCGGTGGTGTCGGCGACGACGGCAGGGAGCGACTCCGGGACGCGGATGTCGAACACGACCGACGGGAACCGGCGCTGGACGTCCATGAGCGGCTCGCGGAGCGCGCGCTGCAGCATCACGGGCTCGGGCGAGAGCTGGATCAGCCCGCGCTCCACGCCCGACAGGACGAGCAGGTCGTCGGTGATCCGGCGCAGCCGCTCCGCCTCGTCGACGATGTCCCCGACAAGGTCCGCGACATCGGCGCGGCCGGGGTCGCGGGCCATGACGGTCGCCGTTCCGTAGATGCTGGTGATGGGCGTCCGAAGCTCGTGCGACATCACGGCGAGGAAGGCTTCGGCCGCCTCGCGCGCACGCCGCTCGCGCTCGAGCTGCGCCGCCTGCTCTCGCTCGCGCTCGTACTCGCGGGTCACGTCACGGTTCGTGCCGATGAGCCGGGTCGGGACACCGTCCTCGGTGATGACCCGCGCCCGCGACAGGACGTGGTGGATGCTGCCGTCCGGGTAGATCACCCGGTACGCGAGCGTGAACGTGCCCCCGTCGGCGATGCCGGCGCCGATCGTCTGCCCGACCTGCTCGAGGTCGTCGGGGTGGATCGAGCGCGTCTGGGCGTCCTGGACGTTCACGTCGCCCGGTGGCAGCCCGACGATCTGTGCGCCGCGGGCGTCCATGTCGCCCTCGCCCGTGCGCAGGTCCCACGACCAGGTTCCGAGCTCGGCGACGTCGAGGGCGAGCTCGAGCCGGAGCTCGCGCTCGCGCAGCGCGGCTGCATGAGGGAAGTCGGCCGGCTCGGCCGGGGTCGTGGGCACTGGCGGCTCTCTCGGAGGGAATCGGACCTCCAATCTCCGGGACGCGGGGAAACTCGTCAAGCGCTCCCGGCATACTCGACGGCTGGAGGACCTGCATGACCGTCTCGCCGACGCCCGCCGCCGCACCGTCGCCCGTCACCTTCGACTCGCTCTCTCCGAGCATCGTCGCGGACCCCTCGCTCGCCGGCCAGGGCGAGTGGCGGGTCGCCTGGGCCCGCGACCACATGCCGGTGCTCGCCCGGCTGCGCGCCGAGATGGAGCGCGACCGCCCGCTCGCGGGACACCGGATCGGGATGTGCCTCCACGTCGAGGCCAAGACGGCCGTCCTCGTCGAGACGCTGCTCGCGGGCGGCGCCGAGATCGCCTGGACCGGCAGCCCGAACACCACCGACGACGGCGTCGCCGCGGCGATGACCTCGCGGCCGGGCCTCCGGATCTACGCCGCCAAGGCCGACGACATGGCGGCCCACCATGCGCACATCGCCCGCGTCCTCGCGAGCGACCCGGACATGCTGCTCGACAACGGGGCGGACCTGATCGCGGGGACGGTCGAGGCCGCCGATTCGCGCGTGTTCGCCGCGACCGAGGAGACCACCTCCGGCCGTCTCCGCCTCACCGGGGAGCTCCAGGGCCGCGTCCCGTATCCGGTCATCGTCATCAACGACTCGCCGATCAAGCTCTCGTTCGAGAGCGAGCGCGGGATCGGCCCGGCGACCGTCGACGGGTTCTTCCGCGCGACCAACACGTTCGTCGCCGGCAAGACGTTCGCCGTGGTCGGCTTCGGCTGGTGCGGCCGGAGTCTCGCCCGGACGCTGCGCGCGCTCGGTGCCGTGGTCCTGGTCGTGGAGATCGACCCGATCCGTGCGCTCGAGGCCGCGTACGAGGGCATGCTGGTCACGACGATCGAGAAGGCGGCCGCCCGCGCCGACACGATCATCACCGTCACCGGCCGGCCGGGCGTCCTCCGCCGCGAGCACCTGTCGCTGCTCAAGGACGGCGCGATGCTCGGCAACATGGGCCACTTCTCGACCGAGATCGACACCGCGGCGCTTCGCGAGATCGCCACCGCGACCGAGCAGGTCAACACCCACGTCGAGGCGTTCGACCTGCCGAACGGCCGTCGAGTCAACCTGCTCGCGCGCGGCGAGATGCTCAACCTGTCCGCCGCGACCGGCCACCAGATCGAGGTCATGGACTTGGGCTTCGCGCTCCAGGCCCACTCCATGCGGATCCTCGCGACGGATGCGGCGAGCTACGCCCCGGGCTACCAGCCGGTCCCGGAGCACGTAAACCGAGCGATCGCCGAGCACGGGCTGCGGACGATGTCGACCGTGGACCTGGACGGGGCGTGACCGTGCCACCCGCGGTCGCGCGCGCGGGTTTGACGCTGCTGTTCGACGGCGACGACACGCTGTGGCCGAACAACCACCACTTCGAGACCGCGATCGAGCGCTTCGTGCGCCTCGTCGGCGGCGGCGAGTGGACCGACGAGGCCGTCCGGGACGAGCTGGACCGGGTCGAGGAGGCGGCGTGGACCGTCCGCGGTGGCGGGACCGAGGCGTTCGGGCACAACCTGGTCGAGGCCGCCACGGCGATCGTGGCGCCGGAGCGGATCCCGGACGTGGAGGCGGCGATCGCCGCGATCGTGCGCGAGATGCCGACCGGCGAGGCCGAGCCGCTGCCGGGTGTGGAGGCGACGCTCGACGTGCTCGGGACGCGCCACGTCCTGGGGCTCGTGACGCGCGGCGACCCGGCCGAGCAATGGGCGAAGATCGACGCCTGCGGGCTGCGGAGGCGGTTCCGGCACATCGAGGTCGTGCCCCACAAGGACGAGCCGACGTACCGCCGCCTGGTCGCCGCGTGGTCGCTGGAGCCCGAGCGGACGTGGATGATCGGCAACTCGCCGCGCTCGGACATCGCGCCGGCCCGAGCGGCCGGCCTCGGCGCCGTCCACATCCCCAGCGCCTCGACATGGCGCCTCGAGCTCGCCGACCTGCCCGACGACGACCCTCGGCTCCTGCGCCTGGAATCATTCGCGGACCTCGCCCGCCACTTCTGACGGGGAGGTCCGCGAGGGGACGCCGGGGGCGGGGCTCGACCGCCCCGACGGATCCGGGGGAGGCTGCGGGACGCGGATCAGGGGAAGCGGTTGAACCACAGGGCGGCGAGACCGCCACCGGCGACCACCAGGAGGAGCGCCGCCGCGGCGAACCACTGCGTGACCTCCTGCTGCTGGTCGGTGAAGCCGACCTTGGAGCCGAGGCTCTCGTACACGGCCGCGAGGTCCTCGGCCGTCGGGGCGTCGAAGTACTTGCCGCCGGTGACCTGCGCGACCTGCTTGAGCGTCTCGGTGTCCGGCGGGACCTCGAGCTGGTGGACCTGGCCGAACTGGTCCTGGACGTCGACCGTGCCATCCGGCGTGCCGAGCGCGATCGTGTAGATCGGCATGCCCTCGGCGGCGGCCTCCTTCGCCGCGTCGAGCGGCTCTGTCGAGCCGGTGGAGTTGGCGCCGTCGGACAGGAGGATCGTTGCCGTGACCGGCGTTCCGGTGCCGGACGCGGGGTCGGCGGATGCGCCGGGGGCCGGCGTCGCATCGGGGGAGGCGGACGGGGCGGTGGCCGCGGGATCGGGCGAGGCGCCAGCCGCCGGATCCGTCTCGGCGGAGGTGTTGCGGGCATCGGCGGTCGCGTCGGTCGAGATCGCGATCGCGTCGCCGAGCGCGGTGCCGCCGTCGGCGGTCAGGTTGTCGATGGCGTCGCGGACCTGGCCGCGGTCCGTGGTCGGCTGGACGACGAGCCGGGCGTCCGTCGAGAACGCGACGAGCCCGATGCGGAACGCCGCAGGCAGGCTGTCGACGAACTCGGTGGCGGCCTTCTTCGCGGCCGCGAGCCGGGTCGGATCGACGTCGGTGGCCGTCATCGAGCGTGAGACGTCCATCGTCAGCATCACGGTCGCCTCCTCGCGGGGGACCTTGAGCGTCATCGACGGCCGCGCGAGCGCGACGACGAGGAACGCCATCGCGGCGAGGTACAGGGCGGTCGGGATGTGGCGGCGGATGCCGGGTCTGCGCGGGACGAGGTTCGTGAGCAGGTCCACGTTGGTGAACCGGACGACGTACTTCGACCGCCGGCGCTGGACGAGCAGGTATGCCGCCAGCGCGAGCGGGACGAGGATCAGCCCGGCGAGGAGCACGGGCTCGGCGAAGGTCATGGCAGCAATCCCTGGATGCGGAGCTGGTCGGCGAGCGAGCGCAGCCAGCTCCCGGAGGTGGACAGGACGACGTGGCGGACGCGGAGGCGGCGCAGCTCGCTCGCGACGTGGGCGCGATCGCGGGCGGCGGCCTCGGCGAACTTCGTGCGGAGGGCGGCCGAGCCGGTGTCGACCCGGACCTCGCGGCCGGTCTCGGCATCGACGAGCGTGAGGTCACCGACGTCGGGCAGCTCGTCCTCGCGCGGGTCGCGGATCTCGACGACGAGCACGGAATGGCGCTGGGCGACGGCGCCGAGCTGGGGCAGCCAGTCGAGCGGCCCCCGGAGGTCGGTCACGAGGACGACCTGGCCGCCGGGCGGCGTGCCGCGGGCGACGAACGTGAGCGCGTCGGCCGGCGTGGTGGCACCGGCATCAGTGGCAGCTGCGTCGTCCGCATCGAGCTCCGTGTCGAGCAGCGTCGCGAGCAAGGCGGCACGCCCGGTCCGCGGCGGGACGCGTCGTTCCACCGGGCCGCCGAACGTGACGACGCCCAGGCGATTGCCCCGCTGCGACGACAGGTGCGCCATCGCGATCGAGACGCCCTCGGCGACGTCCGCCTTGCGGCGATCGGCGGTGCCGAACTGCATGGACGGCGAGGTGTCGAGCATCAGCCACGTGGTGAGCGCGCGTTCCGGCACGTCGACGCGGACGTGCGGCACCTGCATCCGGGCCGTCACGTTCCAGTCGATACGCCGGACGTCGTCGCCCGGCTCGTACGGCCGGACCTGGGCCAGCTCCATGCCACCGCCCAGGTCGAGCGCCCGGTAGTCACCGGCCACGAGGCCGCGGATCTGGCGCGCGATCGACAGCTCGAGCGCACGGAGGAGTGCCTCCGGCGTCGGGCCCGGGCCGGGTCGTGCCGGCGTGCGGATCCGGGCGCGGCCGGCCCTCCCGGCGTCCGGGGCGGGCGCCTCCGCTCCGGCGTTCGCCCGCGCCGCGCGCCCGCGCGAGGCGAGCAGCGTCATGCCGTGCGCTCTTCCGTGATCTGGCGCGGAGCCGGGACCGCGGGGAGGATCCGGGCGAGGATCGTGTCCGCGGTGACCTCCTCGGCGAGCGCCGTGAAGGACGGAACGATGCGGTGGCGGAGGACATCGGGGGCCAGCTCGTAGATGTCCGCGGGGACGACGTACCGGCGGCCGCGGAGCAGCGCGAGCGCGCGAGCGGCGTGGATCAGGTTGATCGAGCCGCGCGGGCTGGCGCCGAACGCGACGTACTTCGCGAGGTCCCCCTGGCCGACGAGCCCCGGGTCGCGCGTCGCGGCGACGATCGAGACCGCGTACGCGACGAGGACCGGGTCGACGTAGATCTCCGGCACCGCGGCCTGGAGCACGGCGAGCTGCTCCGCGTCGAGGACGCGGCGGACGGGCGCGAGCGGGTGGAGCGACCGCTCGACGACCGTCTGCTCCTCGGCCGCGGTCGGGTAGCCCACGACGACCTTCATCATGAACCGGTCGACCTGTGCCTCCGGCAGCGGGTAGGTGCCCTCGGACTCGATCGGGTTCTGGGTCGCCATGACGAGGAACGGCTGCGGGACGCGGAACGTGTCGCGGCCGATGGTGACTTGGCGCTCCTGCATCACCTCGAGCAGGGCCGACTGGACCTTGGCCGGCGCGCGGTTGATCTCGTCCGCGAGCAGGAAGTTGCAGAACACCGGCCCGAGCTCCGTCTCGAACGTGGCGGTGTTGGGGCGGTAGATCCGGGTGCCGACGAGGTCCGCCGGGACGAGGTCCGGGGTGAACTGGAT
>DASSRG010000010.1:0-2395 GCA_035701885.1 Candidatus Limnocylindrales bacterium | reverse complement strand
AGTTCGCGACGGACGCGTGCGCGGATGGCTGCCATCGCATTGAACCGAGGTTCAGGTTTCGTCACCTTGCCACGCTCGGGCGAGCCGCGCGCGGGGTCGATGGTCCGGGCGCCGGGCATGACGACGCCCGGGCGCGGGACCCGGGCGTTGGATCGATCGATTGGTAGCGGAGGGCGGATTCGAACCACCGACCAAGGGCTTATGAGTCCCCTGCTCTACCACTGAGCTACTCCGCCGTGGCGCCCGCCATTCTAGCGGCAGTCCGCCGCGACGCCGAGCGCGGCGCCGCTCGCACCACACACAATGGCCCGAGGCAATCCAGGGAGGGCGCGGGTGGACGAGGATCGAGGGTTCGGGCAGCCGGGCGGGACACCGGGCGGACCGCCGCCACCGCCGGCCGCGCCAGGCGAGCCCGCCCCTCCTCCGCCACGGCCGCCGGCCGCGCCGCCGACCGTACCGCCGTCCGACCCGGCATCCCCGGGTCAACCCGGCTGGGCGCCATACCCGGGCGCACCCGGACCGCAGGGCTGGGTCTCGCCCGACGAGGTGCCCGCGGAGTGGGGTGCCGCATCGCCGTCGGCGCAGGTCGGCTGGGACCGGCCACCGGCCGGCAACAACGGCTGCCTGCGGGCGTGCCTCATCGTCGGGGGCATCATCGCGGTCCTGGTGGTGATCGGCGGGATCGCCGCCTCGATCTTCGTCGGGCAGCTGGTGCAGCAGATCCAGGACGACCCCGAGGCCGTCTTCGGCGGCGAGTGCCAGCTGGTGTCCAGCTTCGAGGTGAGCCAGGCGCTGGGCGAGGACGTCCAGCTGCAGGAGCTGGCGGGCGTCATGGACACGACGTTGGGCGGGCTGCTCGACAAGCGCCTGCTCCCCGACGCGACCGACTGCTGGATGTTCGGCGAGGACGGGACGTCGGGCCGGATCGCCGTGGTGGACCAGGACGCCCAGGCGGTGTTCGCCAACGGCCGCGCGGACGCCGATGGGCGCTTCCTCCTCGCGGACGTCGGCGACGTCGGGGACGAGGCGTTCTGCACGTCGCTGGACCAGCAGGGCTCAGGCGGCGTGCTCGTCCGGTTCGGCCAGCGCGTGGTCTACGTCAGCCTGCTGGGGACGACCGGAGACGCGGATGACACGTGCGAACGGGCGAAGGCGGTCGCGAGGACGCTCGAGCCGTAGCGGCACGCGCCACCGAGGCCCACGGGCCGGGCGCGGAGGCGCACGATAGGACGGCTCGCGCCGCGTCATCCGTCACGACGCGCCCGCCCGCCCGACCCCTGGAGCTCGTCCGTGACACCGACCGGCGGCAACCCGCCCCGCACCCACCTGCCGATCCCCGACCGTCCGCACGTCGGCCTCACGACCTACGACGCGAAGGATCCCGACACGAGCTTCCCGCCGATCGAGCCGTTGCGCCCGCCCGCATCGGCGCCGAACGTGCTCGTCGTGCTGCTCGACGACGTCGGGTTCGGCGCCTCCTCGGCGTTCGGCGGACCCGCGGCGACGCCGACGGCGGAGCGGCTGGCGTCGCGCGGGCTCAAGTACAACAGGTTCCACACGACCGCCCTGTGCGCCCCGACCCGGGCGGCGCTCCTCACGGGCCGCAACCACCACAGCGTCGGCATGGGCACGATCACCGAGCTCGCGACGTCGGCGCCCGGCTACAGCTCGATCCGGCCGAACACGATGGCGCCGCTCGCGGAGACGCTGCGGCTGAACGGCTACTCGACCGCCCAGTTCGGCAAGTGTCACGAGGTGCCGGTCTGGCTGACGAGCCCCATGGGCCCCTTCGACGCGTGGCCGACGAACAGCGGCTTCGAGTACTTCTACGGCTTCATCGGTGGCGAGACGAACCAGTACGCGCCGTCGATCTACCAGGGGACGACGCCAGTCGAGCCCGAGCGGACGCCCGAGGAGGGCTACCACTTCACGGTCGACATGACCGACCACGCGATCGAGTGGGTCCGCCAGCAGAAGGCACTGATGCCGGACAAGCCGTTCTTCGTCTACTTCGCGCCGGGCGCGACCCACGCGCCGCACCATGTCCCGCTCGAATGGTCAGACCGCTACGCGGGTCGGTTCGACGACGGGTGGGACGTGCTGCGAGAGCGGATCCTCGACCGCCAGAAGGCGCTGGGCGTCATCCCGCCCGACGCCGTCGCGACGCCGCGGCCCGCCGAGATCCCGGCCTGGAACGACATGCCCGAAGCCCTCCGCCCGATCCTCGCCCGCGAGATGGAGGTCTACGCGGGCTTCCTCGAGCACACGGACCACCATGTCGGCCGCCTCGTCGATGCCATCGACGAGCTCGGCGTCCTGGACGACACACTGGTCGTCTACATCATCGGCGACAACGGCGCCTCGGCCGAAGGGACCGTCAACGGCAGCTTCAACG
>DASSRG010000009.1:0-3853 GCA_035701885.1 Candidatus Limnocylindrales bacterium | reverse complement strand
GTGCCGGGCCCGTTCTTGTGCCACCGGAACCCGGCGACGACGCAGTCGGCGGTGCGCTCGTGCTTGATCTTGAGCATCGCCCGCTTGCCCGGCTGGTATGCCCCGTCGAGACGCTTCGCGACGACGCCGTCGAGGCCCGCGCCCTCGAACCGGTCGAACCAGTCCGCGGCGAGCGAGCGGTCACGGGTCGCGGGGGTGAGGTGGACAGGCGGCTCGGCGGCGGCGAGCACCCGCTCCAGGCGTTCGCGTCGCTCCCCTTGGGGGACGGCCCGCAGGTCCTCGTCGCCGAGCGCGAGCACGTCCCACGCGACGAAGCTCGCCGGGCTCTCCTCGGCCAGCATCTTCACGCGAGACGCGGCGGGGTGGATCCGCAGCAGCAGCGCCTCGAACTGGAGCGCGCCGTCGTTCGCGATGACGATCTCGCCGTCGAGGACGCAGCGCTCGGGGATGTTCGCCTTCAGCGGCTCGGCGAGCTCGGGGAAGTACCGGTCCAGCGGCTTGAGGTCCCGGCTCTGGGTGTAGATCTCGTCGCCGTCCCGGAAGACGAGCGCCCGAAACCCGTCCCACTTGGGTTCGAACAGCCAGCCGTCGCCGTCCGGCAGGCCGTCGCTGGCCTTGGCGAGCATGGGTTCGACGGGCGGCTCGAAGGGCAGTCGCATGCGCCGCACGATACCGCGACGGGATCGCGCGGGACGCACGTTGCGGGAGATCCCGGAACCCCGCACCCCGGACCGCGGCGCACCATCCGCGCGGGGCGACCCGGCCCTCGCAGCGATCCTGGCCGCGGGAACCGGCATCGCCACCTGGGCGTCCTCCTCGCGCCGCGAGGACGGCAGCCCGGGCGCGCCGCATGCGCGCCATGTCGGAGGTACACGCCATGGGGGCGACGGCTCGGCGGAGCGGCAGGCTCCGTCCCATCCTGTTCCTGCTCGTCACGCTGCTCGGGGTCATCGTCGCCGCATGCGGCGGCAGCGCGAGCTCGCAGATCCCGAGCACCGTCGGCGCGCCGATCGACACCCCCTACGGGGGCGAGGCGCTGCCGGGGGCGTCCGCGGCCCCGTCGGCGGCACCGGCGGCCGAGGCACCGGACGGCCAAGGGGTCGTCCCCGACCAGAGCGGCCGTGTGCCGCTCTCCGCACCGCGCGACGACCTCCAGATCGTCTACACCGGCTCGCTCCAGCTCGTCGTCGGCGACCTCGCGAGCGCCCTCGCGAAGGGGAAGGCGGCGGTGCTCGCGACGGGTGGCTACATCGGGGCGTCGCAGGAGTCCAACGACGGCGACCGGTCGGTCGCGACGATCACGTACCGCATCCCGGCGACGCGCTGGGAGGACGCGATCGACGACCTCCGGGGCCTCGCGACGAAGGTCGTCGCCGAGCAGACCCAGGCGACCGAGGTGGGAGGACAGATCATCGACCTCGAGGCGCGGATCACGAACCTGCGGGCCAGCGAGGCGTCGCTCCAGGAGATCGCTCGGGGCGCCGGCAGGATCCCGGACCTGCTCGAGGTCGAGCGCCAGCTCACCGAGGTGCGCGGCCAGATCGAGCAGCTCGAGGGTCAGCGCGCGCAGCTCAAGGACCAGGTCGCATTCGGCACGCTGGTCACGACGTATGGCCTCGAGGCGATCCAGGTGCAGGAGCAGGCGAAGGGCTGGGACCCGAAGCAGGACGTCGACGGCGCGCTCGCGACGCTGATCGGGGCGGGCCAGGCGATCGTCAGCGGCCTGATCTGGTTCACGATCGTGTGGCTGCCGGTGATCGCCGTGCTGGTCGTCGTCGCGCTCGTTGCGCGGTGGCTGTTCCGGCGGATCGTGCCGGCGAACGGCGGGGGCGGCCCGGTGGCAGGGTGGGGCCAAGGCGACCCCGGCGCGTCCTGACGCGCAGGCGCGCAGGCGCGGTGGCGCGTCCGAGGCTGGTCAGGCGCGTCGATGTGCGCCGCTCTGACGGCCCCTACGGCGCCGCCGCCGACCAGCCCGCCAGCGCGTCGCGTGCCCGCAGCCGGGTGAGGTTCCAGGCCGGCCACCCCTGCAGGGTCGGGTCGGCCTGGAGCGCCGTTCGCCGCTCCTCGAGGAACGCGTCGGTGGCCGTCCGCGTGTCAGCCGCCAGGGCGGGATACGCCGCGACGAGCGCGGGGACCGCCTCGTCGCCGAGCGTCGCGAGATAGCCCGCGTCGAGCCCGGTCCGGCCGCCCGGCGGCACGCTCGCGGGGTCCAGGGCACGCTCGAGGTTGCGATCCGCGACGAACGCCTGCGGCCCAACGAGGTTCATCCCCGCGACGGTGATGAGCAGCAGGATCCCGAGGACGTGGAGCGTCCACCGGGTCATCCGCGCGAGCAGCAGCCAGGCCGTCAGCCCGAGCGCCACCGCGAGCCACAGGATCGCGACGATCACCACGAACCGCAGCTCCGTCCAACCGTACGCGTCCTGGTACAGCCGGAGCCGGACGAAGGCCGAGACGAGCACGATGCCCGTGAGCCCGAGCAGGGCGATCGAGCCCGCGAGCTGCGCGCGGCCGCGCCAGGCGACGGCGAGATCGAGCACGACCACGAGGGTCCCGGCGAGCACGGCAACCGCGACGAGCTCGAAGAAGCCGCGGCGCGCGTACTCCGAGTAGGTCATGCCCGCCACCGCGGCCGTGTCGCGGCCACCGAACAGGTACGTCAGCTGGAGGGCGACGAAGCCCGCGAACAGCGCGACGAGCAGCCACAGGACCGTCGCGGCCTCCACCGTCCCGAGCCGGAGCGGCTGGCGCATCTGGGCCGCGCTCGCGGCACCCAGCGAGCCGCCCGTCCACCACGGTGGCGGCGGCGGTGCGTCGGCGCGGCGGATGGCGTCGGCGGCCGCGTCTGCATCGGTCCGCACCTCGCGCAGCTCGTCGGGACCGCCGGGGACGAGCAGCGGCAGCGCGCGGACGGCGATCGCGAGGAGTCCGGCCATCGCCCATGAAACGGCGAGGATCCACGCCGACCGGTCCGCCGCTGCCGAGAGGTCGAGGTCGATGCGCCAATCGAGCGCCGATCGCGCGAGCTCCGCGAACACGGCGTCCGCCGATGCGAACAGCAGCGCGAACACGGCGACGATCGGGATCGCCAGCAGCAGGCCACGCAGGACCGGGCCGGCACGCCGGATGCGGGCGCCCACCCGATCGCGGGCGCTCGTCTCGCCGTCCACGGCAGGGGCGGGTCGTGCGGCGCCAAGGACGGACGCGGCCCCGGTGATCATGCCGACCAGCAGGCCCATCCCGGCGGTGAGGATGGCCGGCACGAGCCCGCGGGTGATGCGGGCACCGGCGAGGCACGCGATCGTCCCGAGGGCCAGGGTGGCCGCCAGCAGCAGGTCGGCGGTCACGAGCCAGTCGTCGGCGCGGACGGCCGGCATCGCGGCGAACCCGAGCGCCGCGACCGGCAGCCACGAATCGGCCGGGTCGATACGCCGGGGGCCCTCTGGGCCTGCGATGAGCGCGGCCGCCCCGAGCACCGCGGCCACGACGAGCACCGCGTTGATCCCGGTGCCGTTGCCCGGCACGAGGACGTCGACGAGCACGCCGACCAGGAGCGAGACGGCCACGATGCGGCGCGCGGTGCGCGGCTGGAGCGGCTTCGGCATCGGATCCTCCGGTGGGCAGGGACGCGGGTCGGAGACGCGCGAGGCGCGGCGATGTGTTGCGCCGGCAGGACGTGGCACGATCGGCGCATGACCGACCAGGAGGCCCGCTACGACCGGATCGCCGAGGGGTACGCGGCATGGTGGTCGCCCGTGCATCGGCCGGGCACGCTCGGGCTGCTCGACGAGGTGGAGGCCGATGTCGCCGCCGGGGCGCGGCGCATCCTCGACGTCGGCTGCGGGACCGGTGC
>DASSRG010000008.1:0-7122 GCA_035701885.1 Candidatus Limnocylindrales bacterium | reverse complement strand
AGCCCGCTCACCGTCCGCGCCGACGGCGAGCCCGCGGGGACGACGCCCGTGGACATCCGCGTGCTGCCGCGGGCGCTCCGCGTCATCGCACCTGGCTGAGGGCGCGCATGGGAACGCCCGGCCGGCGGTGCCGGTCGGGCGCTCATTCGTGCGTGGAACGGGGCGCCTACGACGCCGCGGGCTCGATCACCGAGAACGTGGCGAACATCCCGTCGGCGAGATTCGGCACGCCGCTGGGGATCGCCATCGGGTCGGGGCTCGCCGGCGCGGTCGTCGTGCCCTTCGCGAGCAGGTCGACCGCGGCGTAGTCGCCGGGCTCGGTCAGCACGATCTGGCCCGTGGCCTCCTGGCCGGGGTCGGCCGCGAGGACCCCGACGACGGTCGCGAACTTCAGCAGGTCGGCCGGCGAGACCTTGGTCAGGTCATCGAACGTCTGCTTCTCGGTCGCGTCGTCGTTGCGCCGGATCACGACCAGCTCGTGGGCCTCCTTGCCCAGGTTGCGGAACGTCAGGACGGTGCCGGGGGTCGGGTCGATCGGCGCGTTCTGGAAGCCGCCCTCGATGGCGTACATCTGGACGGTGCGCGCCGCCGGCGAGCCGGACGGGCTTGCCGATGCCGACGCGGACTCCGATGCCGACGCGGACGGGCTCTCGGTCGTCGCCGAGGCGCTGGCGGACTCGCTGGCCGCCACGGATGGGGCGGCGACGGATGCGCCCGGGGAGGTGGATGCGCCGCCGCCACAGGCGGCGAGGATCGCCCCGGCGACCGCGAAGGTTGCGCCGAAGCGGGCGATTGTCGTGCGGGTCATTTGACCTCCGAGCTGAGGGTCCCGTCCGGTGGTCGCGTCACGCGGACGCCGACGGGCACGGACGAGCCGAAGCGGATGCCGTCAGGAACGAGCCGACCGTATGCCCGCGCGCGTTACAGAACCCTCGCGCTCGCCAGCACGCGACATGACAAACCGGGGGTCAGATCCCCTCGGACAGGCGGGTCACCTCGGCCGCGCCCACCGCCCCGAGGCCCGCGCCGACGACCACGAGCACGAGCCCGACCGTCGCGATGATCAGGAAGCCGAGCGTCCTCCCCCGGCCCGTCGTCATCACCTCGGAGTCGTGGAACGGGGCTCCGGTCAGGATCCCCCACCCGATCACCGTCCAGATGCCGCCGAGCGGAGCCACGACCATCGTGCCGAGGCCCAGCGCGATCCCGGCCACCAGCCGGTTGTCGACGAACATGTCGAACAGGATCGCGCCCCACGTCGGCAGGATGCCGCACAGCGCGATGACGAACGCGATCCCGAACAGGGCCAGTGCGTTGCCGCGGGTGATGCGCCAGGCACGCGCGACCGAGGCGATGACCGGCGTGTCCTCGAGCACGAGCACGGGCAGGATCAGCGACAGGCGTGCGCTGACGTAGATCGCCACAACCAGCAGCGCCAGCACCGCGACGGCGCCGACGCCGCCCGCGACGGGACCCAGCGACTGGAGCACGAGCACGGTCGCGGCGAGCGCGACCGCGATCCCGACGGTCGCGAGCAGCACGACGATGAACAGCGCGATGACCCGCGGCAGGATCGACATCGCGCGACCGAATGCGTCGCCGAGGCCGACCGACGAGCCGCGCCACAGGCGGTCGGCGGCGACGATGGTCCCGAGCGTGGTCACGCCGCCGAAGATCGCGACGACCGCCTGGAGCGCCATCGAGGCCACCTGGTCTTCCGTCGAGCGGCCATCCCGCAGGAGCGCAGGCAGCGACGGCGACAGCACGCCCGAGATGAACCCGCCGATGGCCGCCGGGATGGCGAGCGCGAGGAACAGCGACCATTCGCGGCCAAGCGTGTCGAACGTGCGGCCGACCACGAGCGGCAGGTCGAGCCGCACCGCGGGGCCGGCCGACGCGTCGGGGAGCTTCCATCCCGGCGTCGGAGGCACCCCGGAGCCAGGCGCCGGGTTCGGCGGCGGCGACGTCACCGGCCCTGCCGGCTGGGCTGCGGGCGGGACGCGCGTGTCCGGCTCGCCGAAGCCGTGGTCGTCGCGCTCGGGGTCAGTCATCGGCGGCCAGTATGCCGTCCGAAGGGTCGGCGCCCGCAGTCGGGGGAATCCCGCAACGGCGGGTGGCGGCCCTCCCCCATCCGTCCCGTGTCCGGGCGCCGCGCGCCGGAGTAGGCTGCGCGCAATGGCAGCGGTGGTGCGTGTCGCGCTCGTTGACGATCACCCGGCGATCCTCGACGCCGTGGGCCGTGGAATCCTCGCCGCGTCCGACCTGGAGCTGGCAGGGAGCGCCCGCTCGCTCGACGACGCGCTCAGGCTGCTGACGGGTCCCGCCGCGATCGCGTGCGAGGTCGTGGTCTCGGATGTCCAGCTGGCCGGCGAGGCCGAGGGCCTGCGGCTGCTCGAGGCACTGGGCGGCGACGGGCCGGCCGTGCTCCTCCTGTCGTCCTTCGACCAGGCGCCGCTCATCCGCACCGCGTTCGAGCGCGGCGCCGCGGGGTACCTGCGCAAGACCAGCGAGGTCGTCGAGATCCTCGATGCGATCCGGACTGTCGCGGCGGGCGGCACCGCCTTCTCGGCATCGATGCTGCGTGCGATCCGCTCCGCGCCCCGGCGCCCATCGGACCGCGAGATCGAGGTCCTGACGCTCGTGTGCGGCGGTGCCTCCAACGACGAGGTCGGGGCCCAGCTCGGCGTGACGGAGAAGACCGTCGAGAGCCACCTCCGCCGGCTGTTCGACCGGTACGGGGTGCTGTCCCGGACGGAGCTCGCTGTCCTCGCCTTGCGGGAAGGATGGGTGACCGAGAAGGCGCGGGCGTGACGGAGGCGGACCTCGCCGCCGGCCAGGCCGACACGGTCGACCCGGCTCCGCGGGCCGGCGGCTACGTCCGGGCGACGCGCGCGCTCAAGCTCGCGACGGCGACGACGGGCGCGCTCATCGCGGCGTCGCTCGCGCTGCGGGTCATCAACCCATTCGGCGTCCCCGATCCCGACCCGTCGGACTGGGTGCCGCACCTGTGGGCGCTCGCCGGGCTCGTCGTGGTGGCGCTCACGTTCAGCTGGGCCCCGACGCTCGCCTGGTCGGCGCTGATCGTCGCCGCGACTGCGTCGGCGCTCGGCATCGAAGGCATCACGCGCGAATACCGCGCCCTGACCCTCGGCGACCCGCCGCTCGCGCTCGCCGTCCTGGTGACCGTGACGCTCGCCGTCCCGCCGATCATCGCCGCGGCCTACGCGTCGCTCGGGGAGGGCCGTGCTCGCTCCGTCGGCGTGGCCGCCTGGGCCGGTGCGGCGGCGATCAGCGCGCTGCTCATCGCCGCGCTCGTCCGGCGGGCGATGGACGGCGAGCGGGGCGGCATCCCGGCGTGGGGCTGGCTCGCGGTGGTCGCGGTGCTGTGGGGCCTCGGCCTCGCCCGGGACCTCCGTCCGGCGGTCGTCCGGACGCGGGCCCGGCTGCAGGCGGGCGAGGCGAGTCGGAGCCGGCCCGGCGCGGCGTTCGGTGCGCTGCGGGTGTTCCTCGACGAGCTCGTCCCCGGGCGCGAGGCCGGCCGGGCCGAGGCCGCCGAGTCGGAGCGCGGCCGGCTCGCCGCCGACCTCCACGCCGAGGTGCTGCCGTCCCTCCGCCGCGCGCTTGCCGAGGCGGAGAGCGGCGGCACGGTCGAGCGACTTGCCGCGGACCTCCGCTCGGCGGTCGACGAGGTCGAGGCGCTGCTGCTCTCGCGTCGCTCGATCGTGCTCGAGGAGATGGGTCTCCTGGCCGGGATCGAGTGGCTCGCCGAGCGCACCGAGGACCGCTCGGACGTACGGGTCGAGATCCTCGTAGAGGGTGACGCGCCGGCCGGCGCCGCCCGCCCGCCCCGCGACGTGGAGCGAGCCGCGTTCCGGGTCGTGCAGCTGGCGCTCGACAACGTCGTCCGGCACGCACCCGGGTCGACGGTCGCCGTCGGCGTGTCGGTCGGTGCGGCACGGGTCCACGTGCGCCTGGTGGACGACGCCGACGTGCCGCCGATCGACGAGGCGGCTGCCGCCCGACGAGGCCGGCGCGGGCTGGCCGACATGCGCGCCGAGGCTGCGGCATGCGGCGCCAGGCTGGACATCGGCCCGGGCACGAGTGGTCGCGGGACCGCCATCGACTTCCGCTGGGACACCTGAACGACCCGCAATCCTCGTTCCGGGTGGGCCGTCGGCCTGCACCGCGAACACCCAAGCCGGATCGAGGGCGACCACCGATGGCCACGGCGCACGCGTCCGTCGACCGTGATGTGCGTCGCGCGATCGTCGCCGACCCGGCCCGGCGGATCCGGACGCACGGGGAGTTGCCCAATGCCCACAGTGCCGGCTCTCGGCAACAAGCTCGACGACGAGCGTGGTCAGGGCCTCGCGGAGTACGCCCTGATCCTGGCGCTCATCGCGATCGTGGCGATCGTGGCGCTCATCTTCCTCGGCAACAGCATCTCGAGCATCATCAGCGACGTCGGGAACAGCATGTAGCCGCGCCCGGTCCGCGCGTTGCCTACGGCAGCGCGCGGACCATCCCGCCGTCCACCGGCACGATCGCGCCGGTCACGAACGACGCCGCGGGCGACAGGAGGAACGCGCCGACTCGGCCGATCTCCTCGGGCTCGCCGTAGCGGCCCAGCGGGATCGTCGCCTTCACGCGGGCAGCGGCCTCCTCCACGGTGATTCCCTCGGCCTTCGCTC
Organism: Candidatus Limnocylindrales bacterium; assembly: GCA_035701885.1. Taxonomy (GTDB): domain Bacteria; phylum Chloroflexota; class Limnocylindria; order Limnocylindrales; family CSP1-4; genus CAIXZV01. The sequence goes on along the minus strand of DASSRG010000008.1, from coordinate 2,431 downwards.
GGGCGCCGTCGATGGCCGCGATCCGATCGGTCGCGATGCGGCCGGGCGCCATGCCGTTGATCCGCACCGGCGCGATCTCCGACTGGAGCGACTTGACGAGGCCCGCGAGCCCCGGCCGGAGGACGTTCGAGGTGGTCAGCGACGGCAGCGGCTCGCGGACGGACGACGACAGCACCACGAGGACGGACGGATCGCGGCCCTCGCGCAGGTGCGGGAGGGCCGCCCTGAGCAGGCGCAGCACCGAGCGGAGCGTCCCGTCGATCGCGACGCTCCACGCCTCGTCGTCGAGCGTGTCGAAGGTCCCCGCCGGCGGGCCGCCGGTGTTGACGACGAGCAGGTCGAGCCCGCCGAGCGCGGCGACACCCGCCTCGACGGCAGCGGCCGGTCCGGCGGGCGTGGCAAGGTCCGCGACGACCGGGACGCCGCTGAGCCGCGTCGCGGCGTCCGCAACGCGGTCCGCCGTGCGGCCGATCAGCGCGACGCGTGCTCCCTCGGCCGCGAGCACCGTCGCGATCCCGCCGCCGATCCCCGATCCGCCGCCGCCGACGAGCGCGCGCCGGCCCTCCAGCCCCAGGTCCATGCCGATCCTCCGAGCGTTCGGCGACAGGGTACCGGCGGCGGAGGCGGCGGACGCCGCGGAGGCGGCGGCCGCCGCGGGGCGGTCAGACGGTCTCGGGCGTCTCCGACCCGAGTGCCGAACCGGCGCCCATGGACGTCCCGGCGTCGGCCCCTGACAGCCCGATGTACGGCTGGTCGTCGAAGGCATCCGAGCCGAGCGGCGTGCGGGCCGCGTCCGCGGCCTGCGCGATCTCGGCCTGCTCCTCCGGTGCGGGGCTCGGGTCGCCTTCGACCTCGGCTCCCGCGTCGGCCGGCGTGGCGCTCCCGGTCTCGATCTCCCGGCGCGCGGCGAAGTAGACCGTGCCGAGCATCCCGAGCAGCGCGGCGAGCCCGACGATCCGCGGGATCCGAATGCCGAGCAGCGAGTCGATCGAGATCCTTCCCGGCCCGGCGATCGTGATCGCGGACAGGACGGCGATGTTCGTCAGGGGAAGCTCCGCGCCGCCTTTGGTCACCCACACCGGGTTGCCGAGGTGGACCTTCGCCCAGGCCATCGACATCGCTCCCATCGCCGCGATCGGCCCGAGCGGGTTGAGGAAGCCGAGGGCCGTGAGGAGGCCGCCACCGAGCTCGGAGGCGCCGGCGATGCGCGCCCAGACCGTGCCGGGTCGGAGGCGGAGCGACTCGAGCCAGCCGGCCGTGCCCTCGAGCCCGGACCCGCCGAACCAGCCGAACAGCTTCTGGGCGCCGTGGCCGGCGAGCAGCCCGCCGACGACGAGACGGACGATGAGGACACCGATCGAGCGCATGGGAAGCCTCCCGGACAGATGGGTTTCGTGTCGAGGCTAGGACCGGGACGCTGGATGCCACGCGTCCGGCGGGCGGCGGCGCCTTGCGGTGGGATCGCAGCGTCACGCCATCGGCGTTCGCCTGCGCCCGAAACCGCCCTCGAGCCCCGACACCGGACCGCAACCGAGCGGACTCAACCGAATCCACCCTGCACCGCCGACGGGGCGTGAACCGGCCAGCCCGTGATCGCACCCTCCCGCCATCGACGCCGGGTCCCCGCCCGGCGCTGGAGGAGTTGGGAGGCTCATCGAGCGATGCGAGCTGCTGGAAGACTGCTCACCGGCGGGCTGGCCGCGGGGGCGTTGCTGGCTGCGCTGCCCGGCGTGGCGGCCGCTGCCGACGAGGCGGCGCCGATCGACAGCGGCAACACCGCCTGGCTGCTCATCTCGACCGCCCTGGTCATGGTGATGCTGCCGGGCCTCGCGCTGTTCTACGGCGGCCTCGTCCGGCGCAAGAACGTCCTGTCGACGATCATGCACAGCTTCTTCGGGCTCGCCCTCGTCAGCGTCGTCTGGGTCCTGGTCGGGTTCTCGCTCGCCTTCGGCACCGACGTCTCGCTGCCGATCATCGGCGCGGGCTTCATCGGCGGCTTCGACTACGTCGGGTTCATGAACGTGGGCGAGGCGCCCAGCGCCATCTACGCGACGACGATCCCGTTCGTCCTCTTCGCCGCGTTCCAGCTCATGTTCGCGGCCATCACGCCGGCCCTGATCACGGGCGCCTTCGCCGAGCGCAAGCGCTTCGGCGCGTTCGTGCTGTTCACGATCCTGTGGTCGGTCCTCGTCTACTCCCCCATCGCCCACTGGGTCTGGGCCGCGGATGGCTGGCTGTACTCGCTCGGCGCGCTCGACTTCGCGGGCGGCACGGTCGTCCATGCCTCGTCGGGCATCTCGGCGCTGATCGTCGCGCTGCTCATCGGGCGGCGCGTCGTCAACGGCGAGGGTCTCGAGCCCCACGACATCCCGATGACCGTCCTCGGCGCCGGCCTCCTGTGGTTCGGCTGGTTCGGGTTCAATGCCGGGTC
>DASSRG010000007.1:0-8549 GCA_035701885.1 Candidatus Limnocylindrales bacterium | reverse complement strand
TGGGCTCGGCTGGTGAGGTCGTGGGGGTGGGGCCGGCGTCGCACGCGCCGGCGACGAGGATGATGGCCGCGAGCACGGCGGGGAGCACGGGTCGTGAACGCGCGGGCCGCGACACGATGGTTCGCATGGCACGCTCCTGACGGCTGGCCCGACCGCGGCATCACGCAGCCGCGGCCGCCGAGCCGCGTGAGATGACGATCCCGCGACCGTGTCTGCGACGCCAGTGCCACGCGGCAGTGAAGGAGGGTGGCAGACTCACCGGATGACGACCGACGAGCCGGACGGCGACGCGCCGAGGGACGAGGCACAGGCGGACGCCGGCCAGGCTGCCGGCCCCGCGGTGGATGGCGCGACGGAGGACCATGCGCGCAACGGCCCCTCGCCGCGCACGATCCGCCGCGGGCGCGTGGCGATGCGGCCGGGGACGGAGAAGCACCTGGCGTCGCGTGACGGGAACCACCGGACCGAGGACGAGAAGCTGTTCGCCGGCTCGCACGAGCGGCCGTCGTTCCTGGACACCGACACGTGGCGCGCGCTGCGGATCCTGTCGGAGTTCGTCGAGGGCTTCGAGGCCCTGGCAGGGGTCGGGCGAGCGGTCACGGTGTTCGGCTCCGCGCGGACGGCCGAGGGGAGCGAGGCGTACGAGCTCGCACGGCGCGTGGGCGGGGCGCTGGCGAAGGCCGGCTTCGCCGTGATCACGGGCGGCGGCCCGGGCGCGATGGAGGCCGCGAACCGCGGCGCCCACGAGGCGGGCGGGCTGTCGATCGGCTGCAACATCGAGCTGCCGCACGAGCAGCACCTGAACCCGTACGTCGACCTGTCGGTCGAGTTCCACTACTTCTTCGCGCGCAAGACCATGTTCGTGAAGTACTCGGACGCGTTCGTGATCATGCCCGGCGGGTTCGGCACGCTTGACGAGCTGTTCGAGGCGATCACGCTGATCCAGACGGGCAAGATCCGCGACTTCCCGGTCGTGCTGATCGGGCACGCGTACTGGGACGGGCTGATCTCGTGGGTGCGCGACGTGCAGGTGCCGGCGGGCGCCGTCGATCCCGAGGACCTGGAGCTGCTGCGCGTCACTGACGACGTCGACGAGGCGGTCTCGATCATCGCCGCGTACGCCAGGGCGAACAAGATCGACGCGTGACGGACCTCGCCGAGCCCCTCCCCGGGGTCGCGCCCGCGCGCGTCCGACACCCCGCCCGCGGCTACCTGCTGTACCTCGCCGCCGCGCTCCTGTTCTCCGTCAACGGCACGGTCTCGAAGACGCTGCTCGTGGGCGGCATCGAGCCCACGGTGCTGTCGCAGGTCCGGGCTACGGCGGCGTTCCTCATCCTGTTCGTGTTCGTCGCGCTGACCAACCGCTCGGCCCTGCGGCTCCGGCGCGCGGAGCTGCCGCTCCTGCTGGTCTACGGCGTGTTCGGCGTCGCGCTGACCCAGGTCCTGTACTTCGCCTCGATCGAGCGGCTGCCGATCGGCATCACGCTGCTCATCGAGTTCACCGCGCCGCTCGTGATCGCTGTCTGGTTCCGGGTCGCGTGGAAGCACCCCACGAAGCCGGTCGTGTGGGCGGCGCTCGTCACCGCGTTCATCGGCCTCGCGATCGTGGCCCAGGTGTGGCAGGGCATGACCCTCGACCCGCTCGGGGTGGCGTTCGCGATCGGCGCGATGCTCGCGCTCGTCGTCTACTACCTCGCCGCGGACATGGCCGTGCGGCGGCCCGATGCGCGCGACGCCGTGAGCCTCACGATGTGGGGGATGGGCTTCGCGGCCCTGTTCTGGGCGATCGTCCAGCCGCCCTGGACGATCCCGTTCGACCAGTTCGCCGGCACGATGCAGTTCGGCGGGGCGGGGCCCGAGCTGCCCGCCACCGGGCTCGCCACGTGGATGGTCGTCATGGGGACGGTGTTCCCGTTCTCGCTCGTGGTGCTGTCGATGCAGCACCTGCGGGCGTCCCAGGCCTCGGTCGTGGGCATGACCGAGCCGATCTTCGCGACGGTGATCGCGTGGCTCGTGCTGGGCGAGGTGCTCGAGCCGATCCAGGTGGTCGGCGCCGCGATCGTGCTGGGCAGCGTCCTCGTGGCGGAGCTGAACCGCGGGGAGACGTAGCGGTTCCTGCCATGCGCTCGCCCCGCGGGCGCTAGCCAGTGCCGATCCGCCGGGGCGCGTCCACCTGCTGGGGCTCGTGCACGGGCGCGCGACGGACGCGTGTCATTCGCTCACCAGGCGGGCGTTATCGCGCGCCGACGCGCCGCTCGTTGCCTTCGCGTTCACCCCTTGGTCGTATGACGCGAAACTACGCCAAATGCGCCCGAACGCTCAACCCACGAGCGGTAGACAGGGCGACCTTGGCTTGCGCTCACCGGGCGGTCGTTGGGCAGGACGCGCGGCATGCGTTGGGCAGGAGTCGCGGCATGGAGCGCGCCGCCGAACCCCCTCAGACGGGGACCGCCACCTCGATCACCCCGTCCACGATCCGGACCGGGTAGTAGCGGAACCGTCGGATCCGGGTGAGCCGGCGCGCGTCGGACTTCTTGCCGGGCGGGTCGGGCTTGGGCTCCTGGCCGGGCGGGCACCACACCGGCTCGTACGTCCCGTCCGGCCACAGGCCGCCGGTCGTGGGCATCTGCACCGGGTCGCCCGACTCGAGGTTGAACCGGCCGCGATGGAGCGGACACGCAACGACGCACCCGTCCAGCTCGCCGATCGAGAGCGGCGCCGACATGTGCGGACAGCGGTCGTCCACGGCGGCGATCCCCGACGACGTGTGCGCCAGGAGCACGTCCAGGTCGCCGAAGGACACCCGGTGCATCGAACCCGGCGGAAGCTGGTCAAGCCTGAGGGCCGGCCGGAAGTCGGCGTCCGCGACGCCGGGCGCCCGGAGCTCGGGCGGGTAGGGGAGGAGCGCAGTCACGGATCGATCGTAGCCCGACGTGGCGCCGCGCCCAAGAATCGGACGGCCCGGCCCCCTCGAGAGGAGACCGGGTCGTCGGAGGAGGAGCGAGGTCAGTCGGTCTGGTGGGCCGGCTTGGTCGCGTGCGGGGCGGCGCTGGACGAGCTCGCGGAGCTCGAGGCGCCGGTCGGGCTGGCGGTTGCGGCGCCGGCGGGGGCCGGAGCGGCCGCGTCGTCGATCGCCTTCGTGGGCACCGGCGCCTCGTTGGAGTGCCGGAGCGGGATCTCCTTGATCGCGAGGGCGGCGATGACGGCGATCACCGATCCGACAACGCCGAGCCAGAACGTCTGGCCCACCGCGAGGCTGAACGCCCCGTGGATGCCCTCGACGATGTTCGGGATGTACGGCTCGACGAACGATCGGAACTGTTCCGGGACGCTCGCGAGGATCGCGGCACCCATGTCGCCGACGCCCGTCAGGCTGCTGGTGTCGAACGAGCCGCCGCCTTGGCTGAACTGGTCGATCAGCTGCTGCGGCACGCCGCTTGCGGCCATCTGCGGGACGAGGTCCTCCTCGAACGTCGTGGCGAAGATCGTCCCGACGAACGCGAGGGCGACGCTGCCGCCGATCTGGCGGAAGAACGTGAGGTTCGACGTGGCGACGCCCAGCTGGCGGAACGGGACGGCGTTCTGGATCACGACCGTGAACACCGAGAACGTCGGGCCGACGCCGAGGCCGGCGAGGAACATCCAGGCCCACAGGACCGGGACGGGCGTCTCCTTGGTCAGCTGGGTCATGAGGACCATCGCGACGCCGATCAGCGCGATGGCGCCCACGAGGATCCACTTGTAGCGACCCGTCCGCGCCACGACGATCCCCGAGACGATCGAGCTGCCGATCAGGCCGACGACGAGCGGGAGCGCGGCGAGGCCCGAGTCCGTGGGGCTGTAGCCCTCGACCACCTGGAACCAGCGGGGCAGGAACACGATGGCGCCGAAGAACGCGAACGCGGCGAAGAACACGGACAGCATCGACGCCGAGTACGTCCGACCCTTCCACAGGTCGAGCGGGACGATCGGCTCCTTCGCCCGCGACTCCGCGAGGATGAACAGGAGGGTGCCGACGATGCCGACGAGGATGAACCCGCCGACGGTCGGGTCGGTCCAGTCGCCGAACTGCTTGTTCGTCAGGCCGACGAGCAGGAACGAGATCGCGACGGTGAAGATCGCGCCGCCCACGATGTCGAAGTTCCGGGTGGCGTCCTTCGTCCGCACGGTCGGCAGCAGCCGCTGGATGACGATGAGCGCGATGATCCCGATCGGGACGTTGACGTAGAAGATCCAATGCCAGCTGATGTTCTCGGTCAGCCAGCCGCCGATGAGCGGGCCCGCGACGAACGCGACGCCGAACACGGCACCGAACAGGCCCTGGTACTTGCCACGCTCGGCCGGGGTGAACAGGTCACCGATGATCGCGAGCGCGACCGGGAACAGCGCGCCGGCGCCGATGCCCTGGATGCCCCGGAACAGGATCAGCATTCCCATGTTCTGGCTGAGGCCGGACAGGGCCGAGCCGACCAGGAACACGACGATGCCGAGCATGAACACGGGCTTGCGGCCGTAGATGTCCGAGCCCTTGCCCCAGAACGGCACGGTGATCGTGCTGGTGAGCAAGTAGATCGTGACGGCCCAGACGTAGTAGTCGTTGCCTGACAGCTGGCTCACGATCGTCGGCAGCGCGGGACCGACGATCGTCTGGTCAAGGGCGCCAAGGAACAGGCCGAGCATGACGGCGAACAGGACTTCCAGCTTGGCGCGCTGGCTCAGTCCGAGAGCGGGATCGTCTTCCAGCGAAGGTGTGTCTCCCTCGTGGGACGCGGGGAAGCTTTCCATGGTGGCTCGGTTACCCCTCCTTCAGGGCAGGCTGCCGGCGTGCGACAGATGTGGTCGTGCCGGCGATCGTCGGGCGCGGCCGTGGGCTGGGTGTTGCCGATTCGTGCAGATTCGGTGCGTGGATGGGGGCAGACGCGTGGGACGCGCTCGTCCGATGCGCGTGGCCACACTGGGCGATCGATGCGAAGGCGGGGTTCCCCATGAGCGCGTCCGAGATCGCAGCACCCAGGTCGTTCGAGGCGGCGGTCAGTCGTTCGAGCTGGTCAGGGGCCAGCCGGCTGACGGCGCTGAACATCACCTCGCTCTTCACGAGCTCGGCCTCGTCCACGAGGTCGAGCCCTGCCTGGGTCGGTCGCACGAGCACGACCCTCCGGTCGTCGGGGACCCGGACGCGTTCGACGAGGCCTTTCTCCTCCATCCGGTCGATGATCCCAGTGGTGCCGGACATCGAGGCATCCAGGATCTCTGCCAGCCGGCCCATGGGCATCGCGTCGTGGTGACGCAGGAGCGTCATCACATGGAAATGGGTCATGCTGATCCCGAGCCGAACCAGCCGCTGGGACCCGGCACAACGCAGGGTCCCCACGGCCCGGGCGAGGCTCGACAGCGCCTCACGGGCCGCCGCCTCCCGCGCGGGGCGGGGATCGGCTTCGGCAGTTGTTCGCATGAAATGAAGTATTTACGCCGCCCGAATAGTTCTGTCAAGGACAATTGTTCGCGTCACACGGAGGAGACCACGTGCGGTTCGCCCTGATGACCGAGCCCCAGATGGGTCTCACCTACGCCGACCAGCTCGCGGTCGTCCAGCGCGCCGAGCAGGCGGGCTTCGAGGCGTTCTTCCGGTCCGACCACTACGAGAGCTTCCCAGGCGAGACCGACCAGCCCACCACCGACGCCTGGGCCGTGCTCGCAGGGCTCGCCCGCGACACGTCGCGCATCGGGCTCGGCGTCCTCGTGTCGCCGGTGACGTTCCGGACGCCCGGCAACCTGGCGAAGGTCGCCGTGACCGTCGACGAGATGAGCGGTGGCCGGGTCGAGGTCGGGGTTGGGGCCGGCTGGCACGCGGACGAGCATCGCCGGCACGGGTTCCCGTTCCCCGATATCGCCGAGCGGGCGGACATGCTCGAGGAGACGCTCGAGATCCTGCGCGGCCTGTGGGACGGGCCTGACGGCTGGTCGTTCGAGGGCGCGCACTACGCGATCGAGGACGCGTTCTTCCGGCCGAAGCCCGCGAGCCAGCCGTGGCGGGACGGCAGGCCGATCCGGATCCTCACCGGCGGGCAGGGCTCGCCCCGGGCATACCGGATCGCGGCGAAGCACGCGGACGAGTTCAACCTGTCGTCCACCTCGCCGGACGTCGCGACGACGAAGTATGCGAAGCTCGATGACGCCTGCCGGGCGATCGGCCGCGATCCCTCGAGCGTCACCCACTCCGCGATGGTCGGCCTGCTCATCGGCCGCACGCCGGCCGAGGTCAGAGATCGCGAGCAGGCGCTGGTCGCCGCGTTCGGCGGCGCCGACGACGAGAGCGAGGAGTGGCTCGAGGCCCGGCGGCCGCGCTGGATCTACGGCACCCCCGAGGAGGCCCGGCGTCGAGTCCGCGCATTCGCCGAGGCGGGCGTCCAGCGCCTGATGTTCCAGGACTTCCTCGCCCGGGACCTCGAGATGATCGACCTGGCGGCGGAGGTGCTGTTCGACGCCGCTCCCTAGACCGAGGGATCGTCCGCGAGCTCTGCGGCCCGCAGGTAGACCGGGTCGTCCCGGCGGATGGCGTCCGGGTTGGTGCCCTTGGCTTCCGCCGCCGCGAGCGTCACGAGCTGGAGCGGTGCGGCGGCCCCGAACAGGGACGCCACCGCGGGCGCGAGGCCGGGCGACTCCGCGATCACGATCCGACCCGCCGGGGTGAGCGCTTCCGGGATGCGAGCGGACGCCTCGGCGCCGAGGATCGCGCCGGCACGGATGCCGGTCGCCGCGGCCGCCGCCAGCGCCTGCCGGGCACGGGCGGCACGAGCATGTAGCGACGCGCGCTCCGTGAGCACGAGGACCAGGGCCGTCGATTCGCCGGTCGCCGGCAGGTGTCCGTGCAGGAACGTCTCGAGGTCGCGCATCGCGGATGGCACGTACGACGCCTCCTCCACCTTGAGCGTCAGCTCCCGTGCGGTCACCCGGTCGACGCCCGATCCGATCACGAGGAGGTGGGCCGCCTCGGCGATCGCGTGCCCCATCGTCGCGGCCGGCGTCGCCACGGAACCGGACGACCACGAGGCCTCGATGCCGGCCGTCACGCGGGCGGAGAGCGCCCCCGCGTCCGGGATCTCGCCGGCCAGGAGCGTGGCCGTGGCGTACGCCGCGGCCATCGGCGAGACGTATCCGACGGTGTGGCACCAGCTGCGGTCCATCTCGACCGTCGCGAGGACCGTGTCCGCGGAGGTTGTGGCGGGCGAGCCGGCGCTGCCGGTCAGGAGGGCCGTCCCGGCACCCGCGGCGCGCGCGGCTTCCAGCGCCGCGATCGTCGCCGTCGTGGCTCCCTCGTGGCTCACGCCGATCACGAGCCCGGATGACGGCGGCTCCTGCGCGAGCTCGAAGGCCTGCGCAGCAATCGGACCCCAGCCCGCCAGGTCCGCGCCGCGCCACGCGTCGCGGAGGATCGCGGCGGCGCCCATCGCGGCGTGCTCGGACGTGCCGCACCCGGTCACCACGACCGGCTCCCGGGCCTCCGCGGCGCGACGGAGCGCGGCGGCGAGCGCGTCGGCCGTTCCGTCGGTGAGGACCCGCTCGACGATCCGTCCGACGAGGGCCGGCTCCGCGGCGATCATCTCGGCCATCGCCCACGGCGGACCGGGCCGGACCGCCGGCATCGGCAGGTAGTCCCAGGGGTCGGGCGCCGCGGTCAGCGGCGCGTCGGCGTCGAACGGCGCGATGGCCGCGCGGAGGTCGTCCATCGCCGGATGCTAGGGCAGGTCGTCGCCGGGTCGTTCGTCCGTCGCCCGGGGCGAGACCGGCGGCTCGTCGTTGCGCACGGCGGCCTCCGGCGGGGCGGGAGCCGGGGTCGGGATCCGGCCCTCGCGTCCGCGTTCGAGGAGGTCCGCGGGAGCGGTCGCGATCCGGCCGATGCGACGCGGCGGCCAGTACCGGAACCACGCGCGAGCGATCAGCGCGTCGAGCGTGACCGGGCCATAGCGCCTCGAGTCGACGGCCGGCGGGTAGCCCGCCTCCTGGACGGCCTCATCGGTCGCGTCGCCGATCAGCCATGCCTCGTCCTCGCCCAGCTGGAGCCAGCCGTCGGCGAACGGGACCCAGTCGCCGGGGCGGGCGGCGACCCGCTTGATCGCGAGCTCGCCGGTTTCGGTCTCGCGGAACACGACGGTCGTGCCGCGACGCGGCCATGCCGCGACGGTCGGGTCGACCAGCAGCCAGTCGCCCGACTCGATGGCGGGGAGCATCGAGCCCTCGACGACCGCGATGCGCCATGGCCCGCTCACGCGATCGAGCCGCAGCCCCCGGAATCGACGAGGCCCCGTCATCGACGGGGCCCCGGGTTGCGCACGGTCCGGCGGCTCAGGCCGGCCGGCCCGCGACGCGCGTCTTCGACTCGCCGCCGGTCGCCTTCCACGCGGCGTCGATCTCGTCGATCAGGTCCAGCAGCTTCCTGGCATCGGCGATGTCCGTCGAGGCCTTGACCTTGCTGACCTGCTTGGTCGCATTCCAGAACAGCTCATGGAGGTTCGGGACCGTCTCGAGGTGCTCCGGCTTGAAGTAGTCGT
>DASSRG010000006.1:0-11657 GCA_035701885.1 Candidatus Limnocylindrales bacterium | reverse complement strand
GGGCGTGCTCGCGAGGTCTTCGTCGAGTCGCTGCGGCTGGGCCTGACCTCGTTCGGCGGGCCGATCGCGCACCTCGGCTACCAGCGCCGGGCGTTCGTGGAACGGCTCGCGTGGGTGGACGAGGAGACGTTCGCGGCGCTCGTCGCGCTGTGCCAGAGCCTCCCGGGTCCGGCGAGCAGCCAGCTTTCGATCGCGGTCGGGCGGATCCGCGCGGGCTGGGCGGGGGCGCTCGCCGCGTTCCTCGGGTTCACGCTGCCGAGCGCGGCGCTGATGACGCTCGTCGGGCTGCTCGTCGCGGGGTCCGCGCTGCCCCAGGCGGGACCCGTCGCGGGCGCGATCGCCGGGCTGAAGGCAGCCGCCGTGGCGGTGGTCGCGCACGCGGTGGTCACGATGGCCGGGCGCCTTGCGCCCGATGTCCCGCGCCTCGCCGTCGCCGGCGCGGCAGCCATCGTCGTGCTGGCATGGCCCGTCGCGCCGGCCCAGCTCGCGACGATCGTCGGCGCCGCCATCATCGGCTGGCTGGCGTGGGGCCGACAGACGAGCACGAAGGGGGACGAGCACGCCGACGAGGACGCGCCGGACCGGTTCCCCCGACGGGTCGGCGACCGCCGGGCGACGCTCGTCCTGGGCCTCGCGTTCATGGTTGTTCTCGTCGCAGCGATCGCGGCGCCGGTGCTGGTCGACTCGCCTCCGGTCCGTTTCGCCGCGGCGGTCGCGCGTGCCGGCGCGCTCGTGTTCGGGGGCGGGCACGTGGTGCTGCCGCTTCTCGACGCGGGCGTGGTCGCGCCGGGCTGGATCACGCCCGACGCGTTCGTCGCCGGGTACGGCTTCGCACAGGCCGTCCCCGGGCCGCTGTTCACGTTCGCGGCCTACCTCGGCGCGATCTCGAGCGCAGGGCCTGGCGGCGTCGCCGGCGCCACGATCTCGACCGTCGCGATCTTCCTGCCCGGTGCGCTCCTCGTCCTGGCTGCGCTGCCGGTCCTCGGTGGCGTGGCACGGCGTCCGTGGCTGGCCGGGTCCCTTCGTGGCGTCAACGCCGCGGTGGTCGGGATCCTGGCCGCCGCGCTCCTGACGCCCGTCGGCACGTCAGGGATCACGTCGCCGGCGACGGGGATCATCGCCGCCGCCGGGACCGCGGGCCTGCTGAGCGGCCGCCTCCCGCCGCTCGTCGTCGTCGCCGGCGCGGCCGCGGTGATGGCGGTGCTGGGGGCCGCCGGACTGAAGTAGGCCGGGGCGTCAGCGTCGGCGGCGCGCCTGCCCGCCACTCGCCGGGGTCGCGTCGGCGGACGCGTCGCGCTTGCGACCCGTCGGCCCGCCCCTGCCCGCGGACGCCGCACCGCTCTCGTCCGCTTCGAGGTCCGCGGTCGCCACGGGCAGCGTCATCACGAACCGCGACCCGCCGCCCTCGCGCGGCAGCGCCTCGATCGAGCCGTTCATCGCCTCCAGCAGGCGCCGCGACGCGGCGAGCCCGAGCCCGGCGCCGGATCCTACCGCCTCTGCCGAGCTGGTCCGGTAGAACGGCTCGAACACGCGCCCGATCTCGTCCGCGGCGATGCCCGGGCCGCGGTCCAGCACCTCGAGCCGGACGACGCCGTCCTCGGGCGGCCATGCGACCACCTCGGCCGGCATGCCGTCCGGGGCGTAGCGGGTCACATTCGCGAGCAGGTCGCGAACGACCTGGACGAGCGCGGCGTCGTCGGCGAGCACGGGCGGCAGATCGGGCGGGATCGAGACGCGAACCTTCAGCGACGGCGACGCCTGCACCTCGGCCGCGATCACCGGGGCGAGCCAGTGCTGGAGCGCGATGGGACCGACGGGGAGCGGCGCGGCGCCCCCCTCGTGACGGGCGACCGCCAGCAGGTCCTCCACGAGCCGGTACAGGCGCTCGGCCTCCTCCTCGACGGCCTCCACCACCTCCAGCCGGATCGGCCTCGAGATCCGGCTGCCCTGCTCGCGCAGGACCTTCGTGCCGAGGTGGATCGTCGTGATCGGCGACCGCAGCTCGTGGGACAGGATCTCGACCACGCGCATCGGGCTCGGGGTGGCTGCGGCAGCGCGACGGTCCGGGTCGTTCCCGTCTCCGGGCTCGCCGTACGTGGGCGCCGGTGCCTCTCCGAGCGGCGGCGGCAGGACCGGGGCCTCCTCGTGACCGGCCGACGGACCGGTCTCGCCGCCAGCGCCCGCTCGCGGCGTCCGCGCCTCGGTCCGACGGGAGCCGGTTGTACCCGACCGCCTGACCCGCGTCCGGCGTCCGTCCCCGGGCGCGTCGGACGACCCGTCCGAGCGGGACGAACCTGCCGATGCGCTGAGCGACGTGGGCGATGCGTGCATGGACCGACCCTACCGGTTGCCGATCGCGTGCCGGGTGCACGATGCGAGCCGGCCATTGCGGAGGCGTGACGGGTGTCCGGAGCGCGCCGGACGGCGGCGTCGTGCCGTCCGGCAGTCGACGCGATCCGGCCAGAGGCCTCAGGCGCGCGACATCCCACGGCGCAGCAGCAGCCAGCAGGCGAGCAGGAGGACGAGCCCGATGGCGAGCAGGAGGAACGCCTGCCATGCCTCGCGGATCTCGCCGCGGAGCATGACGTCCTGGATGAGCACGATGCCGTTCGTCACCGGGATCAGGTACGCCGCGATCCGGACCGGGTCGCTGAACTCGCTGATCGGGAGCACGAAGCCCGAGAAGAAGACCGAGGCGAGGAGGACGAGCAGGGACAGCTGCACGGCTTGTCGCTCGGAGTCGCTCACGATCGAGATCAGCAGCCCCAGCCCGAGCGACGCGACGATCAGCAGCCCCACGACACCGGCGAGCTGGAGCGGCGTCCCGAGCATCGGCACGCCGAGGCCGTAGATCAGCAGCGCGAGGCTGGCAAGCGCGATCACCGCGCACAGGAATCCGAAGCCGAGGATCTTGCCGGCGACGACCTCCCAGGCCGACACGGGCGAGATCCGGAACAGCTCGATGACCCCGCTCGTGCGTTCCCGGACGACCGACAACGCGATGAGCGTGACCGCCATGTGCTGGAGGACGAGGGCGAGCACGGCGGGGCCGTAATAGCCGGCGACCGTGGGCACGATCGGGGCGAGGTTGGTGATCACGGCCTCGGTCGGCTCGGCGATGACCGCGGGCGGGATCTGCTTCGCGTTCGGGAGCCCCTGCTCGGCGGCATTCGCCTGCCCCTCCTCGGCCGCCCGGCGGATGATCTCCTGGTTGATGGACGCGGCGAACTGGTCGGCCATGAGGCCCGCGTACGCGGCCTGCACCGGGTCGGCGAGGTCCACCTGGACCTCGATCTGCGACTGCTTGCCGCTCTCGAAGGTCTGGCGCGCGTTCTGGGGCGCGATCGCGACGACCTCGACGTTGCCCGCCTCGAGCTCGGGCGTCGCCTGCGAGGCGTCCGACACCACGCTGACGATCTCCAGGCCGGGGCCGGACAGCTGGCGATACACCTCGACGTCGGTCGGCAGCTGCGACGACGGCGGGATCACGACGATCGTCGGCAGCGGTTTCTTGTAGCCGGAGTAGCCCAGCCCGAACACGGCCATCACGAGGAAGGGGCCGAACACGAGGCTGGCCAGCGCGCCGGGGCGGCGCTTGACCTCGACGAGCTCGCGGCCGATGAACGCGAACAGCCGGGTGATGATCTTGGCGAGACCGATGAACGGGTTCATGCTGCGTCGTCCGTGGCCGGGGCGGCATCGCCGGCCACCGCTTCGCCGCGCTCCCGGGCGGCCCGCTCCACGAGCTCGGCGAACACCTCGTCGAACGTCAGCCGGACCTCCCGGGCCGCCGTGAGGACGCCGCCGTTCGCCGCGACGAGGTCGTCGAGGACCGGGGTGGTGGTTCCGGCATCGTCCGTGACGACCCGGAACCGCCGCAGGCTGGTGCTGCGGGCCGCACGGATGCCCTCGTGCCCGACGAGGATCTCGGGATCGAACGGCGCCTCGGTCTCGCCCTCGATGATGTCGCCGCCCGCGGCGCTCCGTCGCAGCTCCTCGGGCGTACCCAGCGCGATGAGCCGCCCGTTCGAGATCAGCGCGACGGCGTCGCACGACTCCGCCTCGGTGACGTACTGGGTGGTGACGAGGAGCGTGCGGCCCTCGGCCTTGAGCCGCTGAAGCTCGTCCCAGATCGACTGGCGGAGGATCGGGTCGATGCCGGCGGTCGGCTCGTCGAGCAGCAGCAGCTGCGGCTCGTGGACGAGCGCGCAGGCGAGCTCCAGGCGCCGCTGCATGCCTCCCGAGAGATCGCCGGCCCGCCGCCCGCGCGCCTCCCACAGCCGGACGAGCTGCAGCACCTCCCGGACGCGCCGGCGCCGCCGGCGATAGAGCATCCCGAACAGGCTCGCGACGAAGTCGACGTTCTCGTCCGCGGTGAGGTCGGGGTAGAGCGTGAACAGCTGGGGCATGTAGCCGATCCGCTCGCGGGTGAAGCGGCGGAACCGGCGCGGATCCTCGCCCAGGACCTGGACCTCGCCGCTCGTCGGGTCGAGCGCGCCCGTGATCATCCGGATCGTCGTCGTCTTGCCGGCGCCCGACGGTCCCACGATGCCGAGGATGTTGCCGGCCGGGACCGCGAGGTCGATGTCGAACACGCCGACGCCGTCGCCGAAGTCGCGGGTCGCGCCGCGGAGGCTGACGAGGGGCTCGGACCGCTGCCCGACGACCTCTGCGGAGCTGTCGGCGTTCGCCTGGGCAGGCCCGCGCGGAGGATCCGCCGCGAGTGCGGCGTCGGTCATCGGGGCTCCGCCCGGTGCCGGGGCCTCGCCGCCGGGCGGGGACGGCGGAATCTCCTCGCGGGCATCAGGAAGCGTGTCGTCGCTGGGCGGGTGGTCGGCCTGGGAGTGCACTGGGTCCCTCCGTGCGGCCGACGCGCACACGCCCGGCCTGGGGCGATCGTCGTGGGTGACGCGTTGCGGCCGCTCCGGCGGTGGAGCGGACGGACGCATCGACGGCGTATCGAGCCGCTGCTGCAAGACCGCCGCGAGCCGGCGCTCGCGCAGGAATCGCGGGCGTGACGGCCGGGCTGGCACCGTCGGTGCAGGAGGACGCGAGGGACCACCGCCAACTGCCGCCCGCGGCGGCGTGCATCACCTCGCACCCAGGGGAGCGCGAACCGATGACGAGCGAAACCGGGACGAGCCGCGAGGCGGCCGAGGAAGCCGGGCTGCGCTGGACGACCGATGCCAAGCCCGGCATCGAGCGCCGGCGCGCCGGACGGGGGTTCAGCTACCGGGCGCCGGACGGCAGGGTCGTGCGTGATCCGAAGGTCCTGGAACGGATCCGGTCGCTCGCGATCCCGCCGGCATGGACCAACGTCTGGATCTCGACGGACCCGCGTGGCCACCTCCAGGCGACCGGGCGCGACGCGCGCGGCCGGAAGCAGCACCGGTACCACCCGGCGTTCCGCGAGCAGCGCGAGCACGCCAAGTTCGACCGCATGATCGCGTTCGCCGGGCTTCTGCCCACGATCCGCCAGCGCGTCGACGAGGACCTGACGCGCCCCGGGCTCGCCCGCGAGAAGGTCCTCGCGGCCGTCGTGCGGCTGCTCGAGCTGACCTTGATCCGGGTGGGCAACGAGGAGTATGCCCGGCTCAACAAGTCGTTCGGGCTGACCACGCTGCGCGACCGACACGCGAAGATCGAGGGCGCGACGATCCGGTTCCGGTTCACCGGCAAGAGCGGCAAGCCCCATGAGGTGACGCTCCGCGACAGGCGGCTCGCCCGGGTCGTCGGTCGGTGCCAGGACCTCCCGGGACAGGACCTGCTGCAGTACGTCGACGACGACGGTGAGGTGCGCGACGTCCGGTCCGAGGACGTCAACGAGTACCTGCGCGAGGCGGCGGGAGGCGCGGACGTGACCGCGAAGGACTTCCGGACCTGGGCGGGAACCGTGCTGACGTATCGCGCGCTGCGCGCCCTCCAGCCGAGCGAGACCGATCGCGAGGCACGCAAGAACGTCGTCGAGGCGATCCGGCAGACGTCCGAGGCCCTGGGCAACACCCCGGCCGTGGCGCGGAGGAGCTACGTCCACCCCGCGGTGCTCCAGGCGTACCTCGACGGTGGGATCGGCGACGCGCTGATCGAGGTGGCCGAGGAGCAGACCGCACCCCCGGACGAGACGACCGCCGAGGAGGAGGCGGGCGTCGTCGACCTGCTGCGTCAGCGCCTCGAGCTCGACGCGACGCGGTCGCAGGGACGGCCGGCGCGCCGGGGCCGGAAGACCGCGGGGAGCGGGGCGGCCGCGTGACCGACGTCACGGACGCGGTGGGGGAAGCGTTCGCGCAGCTGCTCGGTCATCCGGCGGTCGGCCTCGCGATCCGGTTCCTCGCCCTCTACGTCCTGATCCTCTGGCTCGCGTCCGCGTGGTGGGTGTGGCGCGACGCGCGCGCCCGCACGACCGACGTCATCGTCCCGTACCTCGCGGCGGGCGCCGTGCTGCTCGTCACCCCCGTCCTGTTTCCGCTCGCCGTCGCGGTGTACCGGCTCGTCCGGCCCCCGCTGACGGTCGCCGCCGCCACGTCAGCCGAGCTCCAGCTCGCGATGCTCGAGGAAGAGGCCGCGCAGTCCGTCTGCGCCAGGTGCGGTGCGTCCGTCGACGAGGAGTGGGTCGCGTGCCCGGCATGCGGATCCCCGCTCGCCGTGCGCTGCGACTCGTGTGGGCGGGCGCTGGAGCTGGATTGGACCATCTGCGCGTGGTGCGCCGCCGAGGTGCCGTGGGCGGAGCAGGGACCCGCCGAGCCGCGCGGGATCCCCGAAGACGCGATCGCCATCCCCATCCGGCCGGGTGGCCGGCCGCTGCTGCCCGTCATGGCGATCCCGGAGCAGCGCGCGGGGGCTGCTGGGCCGCCCGCGGCGCGGCGTCGAGCCGGCAGACGTCGCTCGGGCGCCTGACCGGCAGGCGCGTCGCAGCGCATCGCGGCCCGGGGAACGAATCAAGAACGCCGCACGACCCGGGAGGGGACCGGATCGTGCGGCGTGGTACCGGCGGTCGGCCCCGTCACAGGCGCGCCCGCGGCTTTGGGATTCGCGGTGGGATCAGCCCTTCGAGTCTACGGAGCGTTGCCCCGTGCACAGAGGCAGAGGTCTTGCATCCGCATTACAGCCGTGTTGCACGGCTGTGGGACAGAGCTCAATAGCGGCGGTCGGCCTCGGCCTGGCCCTTGTCGAACGTGTCGTCGGCCTTGTCGCCCGCGTCGTCGACGGCGTTCCGCAGGTCGTCGCCCGCGTTGCCGAGGTTCTTGCGGATGTCGTCGCCGAGGTTCCCGACCTTGTCGGCAAGGTCCTCGCCGTCGCGATTCCGCCAGGCCTCCTTGGCCGTCTCCTCGCCCTCGCGGTAGCCCTTCTTCAGGTCGTCCATGGTGGTACGTCCTCCGAGTCTGCGGCTGGGTCGCCGCTGATGACTCGACCGTAGGGGCCGCGTCCTGACGGCCGTGTGCGTTGGCGGCCCACACCGCTTGCAGCCCGCTTGCGACCGCTCCTCCGCGACCTGCCCGTGGGTATCGCGGGCGTGACCGCTCGAGGACGGGCGTGTGGTGGTGCGGCCCGAGCATCCACGAACCGCCGGCCGTGGTGGTCGACCGACGCAGGCCGAGGCTCGGTCGCACGCCAGGTGGGAGAGCAGGCGCTGCCACACCGCCGGGGGAACGGAGTTCCTGCGCCCACCCTCCCGAAAGGAGAACGCGCGTCCGAGAGCCGCGTTAGGTGCGCCGAGCGATCGACGATCCGTTGCACGGTGAGTCAATAAATGATAGATACTCGTGCACAGCCGGCCGGGCGCGGCTCGTGGATGGCATTGCCGCGCGGGTGGTGACGCACCCGCTGCGCGGCCAGCCGGGTGTGCGCCCGGTCGGCTGCTGCTACGCAGGCGCACCAGTCGCCGTGGCGTCGCGCCTCGAGCCGGTCCTCGCATCGGCCCTGGAGGGATCGTGGTCCGCCTGACACTCGCATTCGAGTCGCTCGCTCACGCCAACGCGGCGCTCGACCTGCTGCGGAACTCCGGGCTGCAGTTCACCCAGGTGTCGGAGGTGGACGCGGCGGTCTACGGCGGGATCGGCCGGGTGGACATCGAGGTCGACCCCATGGACCGCGCGATGATCCGGACGCTCGTCGAGGGCCTGCGCGGGTCCGTCCTCGCCGAGGTCGGCTGACCCGGGACACGCGGCGCGGTGAGCGGCACGCGGGAGGGCGCGCTTCCGCCGACATGGAAAACCGCGAACCCGGGAGGAGGGGGCTCCCGGGTTCGCGGCGAGGGGGGCCGAGGACGCCCCGTCACAAGCGTCCTCGGGGTGGAGATACGGGTTGTCGATCTCGTGTGCGATGACTGTAGAGGTGGGGGCGCTCGCGCCGCGTGGTACCGCGTGCCTCGCTGCGTGACGCACGCCTTGCGGTTCAGGCTCGATGCTGGACGTTCGCCCCGCTCGGGCTCCGGGACCGCGTGACGGCATCGTCGGCGGTGGGGAAGGGTGGCCCCCGGACCCCCAGTGGTCGAGGGCCACCGAGGCCAGCGTCAGGGGTGACGGGCGACCCGCCCGATAACGCCGGACGACGTGCGCTTGCGGAGGTGTTGCAGGGGGGTGCGGCGCCGCCTCGTGGTCAGGCCATCGCCTGGCGGGTCAGGATCTCCATGGCCGCCGAGGCGATGTCGCGCGTCTCCATGTCGAACCTGGGCGGTGGCAGCTTGCCTGCCGGTCGCTTGGGGCCGACGAGAACAGTGGTTCCCCCGCGCGGCCGCCCGAACTCCGGGTGCGGCTCGCCGGTCAGGTACCAGGCGTCCTGGTCGAGGTGGGGCGGCAGCGCGTCTGCGTGCCCCACCTCGACGGGCAGGTGAGCGAGCGAGCTGTGGACGGCGTCACCGAGGAGGACGACCTCGAAGCCCGCCTCGACGAGGTTGGCCACCGCGTCGGCGGCACCGGGAGCCACGTGCTCGGCCCCCTCGGTCCCACCGGTGGACATCACGAGCGCCGTGGGATCGAGATAGATGCGGGTCACGCGGCCGGGTCCTCCATCCTGCGAGGCGACGCGGTCGACCGCGGGGAGGCGGCCGTTCGGCGCGTCCGCCGCTGTCGGTTGTGACATGGCGACCGCGGGCATCCATGCCCCGGAACGGCGCCTGTCCGCACGCTAGCGGAGCCCGCCGCCCAGCCGCGTTTCAGGCAGCGACAGGACGTTGCGATCACGCACAGCCGTCGCCGACCGACGCGTCTGTCGGCTGCACGCCCTGCCCGGGACACAGAAACCGGCCGCCGCCCGGACGGGCGACGGCCGGCGGGAGCGGGAGGAGCTAGAAGCCGGAGTCGTTCTCGCGACGGCCGGTGCCGAGGTCGTCCGGGTTGTTCATCCCGGTGCCCAGGTCGCCGGTCTCGCCCGTCGTGCTGCCGGTCGAGCTGGTGCCCGTGGTGAAGTCGCCCTGGTACCCCGACACGCCGCCGCTCGCGGCACCCGTCGAGGTGTCGAACTCGGAGCCGAGCCCGCTGCTCGAGCTGGTCGAGCGCATCGTGCCGGCGCCCGCGGGCTCGCGCGAGCCGCTGCCCGAGACGTCGTTCTGCTCCACCTCGCCGCGCCACGCGCCCGTCGCGGAGCCACGCGACTCGATGAACTCCTTGAACCGCTTGAGGTCGCCCTCGACCTGGCCCGACGGGATGCCGAGGGCCGTACCGACCGCCTCCACGGCACCGGACGGCTCGACGTCCATCGTCAGCGTGATCCGGGTCCGGTTGTCGTCGATCCGGTGGAAGTCGACGGCACCGGCATTCCGGTCACCGGTGGTGGAGGTCCAGGCGATTCGCTGGTCCGGGGTCTGCTCGGTGATCTCGGCGTCCCACTCCTGGCGCTTGCCGGCGATCTTCGCGACCCAGTGCAGGCGCGTGTCGCCCTGCTGCTGGACCGACTCGACGCCGTCCATGAACTGCGGGAACGACTCGAACTGCGTCCACTGGTTGTAGGCCTCGCGGACCGGGACGTTGACGTCGATGCTCTTCTCGATCTTCGCCATATGCGATCTCCTTTTCGGCTGTGAATGGCCCTGGGTCAGGAGGAACGGGGGACGGGGTGGGACGAAAAGACCCCCACCGTGGGCACGGTGGGGGTCGGATGTCGCCTCGGGGCTAGACGGTGCCGCGGCCCGTGCGGGAGCGGCCCATCACCATGCTCGCCACGACGACGACGATGATCGCGCCGATGACGGCGGTCACGATCGACGACAGGTCGAGCGGCCCGTCGATGGGGTTGGTGTTGAACAGCACGCCGGCGAGGAACCCGCCGACGAGCGCACCCACGATGCCGAGCACGATGTGCCCGATGACTCCCAGCCCCTCGTCACCCTTGACGAGCAGGCCGGCGAGATACCCGGCGATTGCGCCGAGCACGATCCACGCGATGATGCTCACTACAGAACCTCCGTCCCTTCGGAACACCCGAACGCTGTGTTCGAGTGCGCCCACTGTCGGCCCGGGTCCCTCGTGCGACGGCTACACGGATGGCGGGACCGCTTGCAGGTGCCTGTCACCCGCTCGGCTGCCGGCCTCGCGCGGGTCCGGCCGCGCGCTCAGCAGGAGGTCCCCGACGGCCTCGACGAGCGCCTCGGCGCTGAACGGCTTGCCCAGCAGCCGGTCGCCGGGCTGGAGGAACCCGTCCGGGGTGTCCTCGCCGGTGTGTCCCGAGACGAACAGGACACGGAGCTTCGGCCAGCGCGCGCGCGCCTCGCGCACGAGCTCCGGACCGGAAAGCCCGGGCATCCGGACGTCGGTCACGACGAGGTCCGGGCTCGGACCGGCGAGCAGCCGCTGGAGCGCCTCGCGCCCGTCACCCGCCGCGACCACCTCGAGCCCCGCCCGCGTGAGCGTCTCGACCACGACACGCCGCACTGCCGGATCGTCCTCGGCGACCAGGACGCGACCGGTCAGCGTCGGGTGGCTCGGTCTCCGGGCGGGGGGCGGCACGTCCTCGTCGGCGGTGATCGCGAGCGGCTCCTCGACCGACGGCAGGTAGACGCGGAACGTCGTCCCGAAGTCCGGCTCGCTGAACACGTCGATGTGGCCGCCCGCCTGGCGGACGATGCCATAGACGGTCGCGAGGCCCAGCCCGGTGCCCTCGCCGCGTGCCTTGGTGGTGAAGAACGGCTCGAACAGGTGCGCCCGCGCCTCATCCGACAGCCCGCGCCCTTCGTCCGAGACGGCGAGGACGGCGTGCCGGCCCGGGGTCACGTCACGGCGGGCCGCGGCGTATTGCTCGTCCAGCTCCACCTGCGCGGTCTCCACCAGCAGCCGGCCGCCCTCGGGCATCGCGTCGCGCCCGTTGAGCGCGAGGTTGAGCAGCACCTGCTCGAGCTGCCCCGGGTCCACCCGGACCGAGCCGTCGGTCTCGGCGAGCTCGGTCTCGACCTCGATGTCCTCCCCCAGCAGGCGACGCACCATCGGAGTGAGCCCGGAGACGGTGGCGTTGAGGTCTACCGAGGCGGGGACGACCATCTGCCGCCGGGCATAGCTGAGGAGCTGCGAGGTGAGGGCGGCCGCCCGGCGGGCCGCGCGCTCGACCTCGGTGAGGTCCTCCCGCACCGGCGCATCCGGCGGGAGGCGGCGCTGCACGAAGGTGAGATAGCCGATGATGGCGGTGAGCAGGTTGTTGAAGTCGTGCGCGATCCCGCCGGCCAGATTGCC
>DASSRG010000005.1:0-2315 GCA_035701885.1 Candidatus Limnocylindrales bacterium | reverse complement strand
CTGGAGCAGCTGGAGCACCGGTCCCTCCGCGAGCAGCAGCACGTGCAGCAGCGGCTGGTCGCGCCCCGCCTCGCGACGCACGGTGTCGACCGCGGTCGCCACGTCCTCGGCGCTCGCCCTGGCGGGGATCCCGGCGACCTGCTCCCAGCGCCAGCCGTCGCGATCGGCGAACCGCTCGACCAGCTCAGGGAGCGATACGTCCGGCGGCGGCGTCCACAGGACCTCGATCACGGGTCGCCCGACGGTTCCCTCGCCACGGTGCCGCAGCACCTGGCTGAGCGTCCCTTCGGCGCGGGCGAGGGTCGAGGTCGCCATGGCGAAGTCGCTCGAGCGGGGCGGCCCGAACCCGTTGATCGCGAACAGGCGCCTGGCCGGCACCGTCGCCGTCGTCACATGGTCCGTCGCTGCGTGGCGCAGATCGAAGGCATCGCCGGTCGCCGTCGTGTCCATCTCGGACCCCTCGTGCGTTCGTTTCCGCCCCAGCGTCGCGCCGCGAGCGCATCGGACGCTCCGCACGCGGCCCGCCGCCCGCGCCAGTCTCGTTGCAGGCCGCCGGGCGGGCACGGGCCGGGAGGGCTAGGCGAACAGCGCCGCCCCGAGGAACTGGTCGTCGA
The DNA here is from genome assembly GCA_035701885.1 of Candidatus Limnocylindrales bacterium. GTDB lineage: Bacteria > Chloroflexota > Limnocylindria > Limnocylindrales > CSP1-4 > CAIXZV01. Next base: position 1,701 of record DASSRG010000005.1, on the reverse strand, counting down.
CAAGCGCGCCGTCCGCCTCGATCGACGGCACGCCCGCCGGCACGGCGTACACGCCCGACCCCGTGTGGGCGATGTACTCGTTCAGGACGTCGTGGCGGGCGAGCGCCTGCTGGATCGGGACGAAGCCGGTCCGCGGGTCGCGCTGGAACGCGACGAAGAACAGTCCCGCATCGAGCCGCCCCAGCGCGTCGTTGCCGTCCGTGAAGTTGTAGCCGCGGCGCAGGATCCGCGCGCCGGCGTGCGACGAGGGGTGTGCGAGCCGCACGTGGGCCGCCTCGGCGATGAGCGGTCCGCCGTTGCCGGTTCGGCCGAAGTCGGGCTCGGTGAACTCGGTGCCGCCGGAGAGCGGCGCTCCCTCGCCCTTCGACCGCCCGAAGATGGCCTCCTGCTCGCGGAGCGACGTCCGGTCCCACGTCTCGATCTGCATCCGGATGCGCCGGACGACCATGAACGTGCCACCGGCGAGCCAGGCCCCGGAGTCGCCGCTGTCGCCGGGCTGGACCCACACGTGCTGCCGGAGCGCGTCGGTCTCCTCGGCCTTGATGTTCGCCGTCCCGTCCTTGAACCCCATGAGGTTGCGGGGCGTGACCTGCGCCCGGGTCGTCGACGACGTCCGCCCGAACCCGAGCTGCGACCAGCGGACGCGTGCGGTCCCGAACGCCGCCCGCGTCAGGTTCCGCACGGCATGCATCGCGACCTGTGGGTCGTCGGCGCACGCCTGGACCACGATGTCCCCGTCGCTGCGCCGAGGGTCGAGGTCGTCGCCGGCGAAGTGGGGGAGCTCGACGAGCGCGTCGGGCAGCCTGTCCGCGATCCCGAACCGGTCGCCTGGGGCGTCGGGCCGACCGGCGAACAGCGACCGTCCGAAGCCGATCGTGACGGTGAGTCCGGCCGGGCCGAGGTCCAGGGCCTCGCCGGTGTCGTCGGGCGGCGCGTCGTAGGGGCCGCCGACGGGGCCGAGCGGACCCGCCGAGCGCCCGGCCGTGAGCCGAGCCGAGATCGTCGTCCAGGTGCGCAGGAGTGCGACGAGCTCCTCACGAGACGTCGTCGTCAGGTCGAATGCCGCCGTGTACATCCGGTCCTGGGCAGGCGAGACGATGCCGGCCTGGTGCGGCCCGGTGAACGGGTACGTCCGGCCTCCGCCCGGCGGCCCGTCCGGCTCTCGGCCCGCGACGGTCGCGAGCGCGCCGAGGCCGCCGGACGCGAGCCCGGCGGCACCGACGACGGCGGCACCACCGGCCGCCGCGCCCAGGAACGCGCGACGCGAGAGCGTCCGGCGATCGGTCATCCGGCCCCGGTGATCGTGGAGGTCAGCTTCGAGAGTGGCTCGCTCAGCGCATCGACCGCCGCGGCCAGCGCCTGGACCTCCTCCTCGGTCAACTGGTCGTAGCTCTTGAACCCGGCCTCGTACGAGCCATGCTTCGTGAGCAGCGCCTTGAGCGCGTCGAAGCGCTCCTCGATCTCCTCCACCAGCTCGGCGTCCCGTGTCCGGGCCGGGCTCTCGAGCACCTCGAAGGCCATCTCGGCGCCGTCGACGTTCGCCTGGAAGTCCCACAGGTCGGTGTGCGACCAGATCTCCTCCTCGCCGGTCACCTTGCCGCTCGCCACCTCGTCGAGCAGCTCCTTCGCCCCGTTCGCGATCTGGAACGGCTCGAAGGCGAAGTCGGGCGCGTTCACCTTGTCGAGGAGGGCCTGCGTGTT
>DASSRG010000004.1:0-7109 GCA_035701885.1 Candidatus Limnocylindrales bacterium | reverse complement strand
AGCCGACACATGCAGACGAAGAACCTCGCCGACCTCTACGACCTGCCGCCGATCCCGTGGTCGCGGGCGCTCGAGGCGCTGGAGTCACAGATCCCGCAGCGGCAGACGACGTTCCTCGCCACGACCCGGCCCGATGGGCGGGCGCATCTGGCCGGCGTCGGCGCCTTGTGGCAGGACGGCAAGGTCTACGTCGTGAGCGGGCCCGGCACTCGGAAGAGCCAGAACCTCGCCGCGAACCCGACCTGCGCGATCTCGATGACCTGGGAGGGCATCGACCTCGTCATCGAGGGGACTGCAGAGCGCGTCACCGACGAGGCGACGCTCCAGCGCCTCGCCGATCGCTACGGGCGCGAGGGCTGGCCCGCACGCGTCGAGGACCAGGCGTTCACCTACGACTACAGCGCCCCGAGCGCCGGGCCGCCGCCTTGGTACCTCTACGAGATCACGCCGTCGACCGTCTACGGCGTCCTGTCCGAGGCTCCGGGCGGCGCCACCCGCTGGCGGATGGACGGATCCGAGGAATCGCCCGCTACGGCACCACGGTGAGCGTGCCCTGCATGTTCGGGTGGATGGTGCACGTGAACGGGTACGTCCCCGCGGCGAGCTCGCCGATCGGCAGCTGCATGTCGCCCGGGCCCTCGACGATCTCGCCCTGGTAGAGGGTCCCGCCACTGGGATCGTTCACCTGGACGTTGTGCGGGATGCCGCTGTCCTTGTTGAGGAAATGGATGACGACCGCGCCCGCCGGCGCCGTCAGCTCCTTCGGCTCGAAGTCGATGTTGATGGCGGTGAGCTCGACCGCGCCCTCGATGGCGGGCGGCGCGGTCACGGCGCCCGGGACGAGCGTCGGAGACGCGGCGGTCGCCGTGGGGGCGCTCGACGATGCCGCCGGCGTCGAGGCCGAGCCGCACCCCGCCACGATCGCGGCCACGGCGATCAACAGAACGACGCCTCGCATGTCCCCTCCTCATCGGTCATGGCGGGAGCGCATGGGAGTCGAACCCACCGCGCGACGCCGGGCGCCGCGCCACCGGTTTTGAAGACCGGGGAGCCCACCGGGACCCCTCCGCTCCCGCGGAACGCTGATCGTAGCGGGACGGGCCGCGCGCCTATGATCGGCCGATGACGACCGCGACCCGCCTGGACGACCTCCCGCCCCTCCGCCTGACCGAGCTCACCGAGTGCGGCGGCTGTGCGGCGAAGCTGGGCGCGGACCTGCTGAGCGAGGCGCTTTCGGGCCTCGGCGCCGCGGACGACAGGAACCTGTTGGCCGGCCTCGAGCCGCCCGACGACGCCGCCGCGTACCGCGTCGCGGACGATCTCGCGGTCCTCGGGACGCTCGACTTCTTCCCGCCGCTCGTCGACGACCCGATCGCCTACGGCGAGATCGCGGCCGCGAATGCCTTGTCCGACGTGTTCGCGATGGGCGGACGCGTGCTGTTCGCGCTCTCGATCGCCGCGTTCCCCGAGGACTTCCCGAAGCCGGCGCTGGCCGCGGTGTTCGAGGCCGCGGCCGGCAAGGTCCGCGAGGCCGGCGGGATCCTCGCCGGCGGCCACACGATCCGCGACGCCGAGCCGAAGTACGGGCTGGCTGTGATCGGCGCCGCGCACCCGGACCGGCTGTTCCGCAAGGGGGGCGCGCGGCCGGGCGACGTGCTGCTGCTGACCAAGCGGCTGGGCACCGGGCTGCTCGTCAGCGGCCGGCGGCAAGGCCGGACCGCCGACGCCGACCTCGACGCCGCGATCGCGCAGATGCGGTCGCTCAACCGGGCCGCCTCCGAGGTGCTCGTCCGCCACGGCGTCCGCGGAGCGACCGACGTGACGGGGTTCGGGCTGCTGGGCCACGGGCTCGAGATGGCAAAGGCGTCGAACGCGCGCCTGACGTTCGATGCCGCCGCGCTCCCGGCGCTCGACGGCGCGCTCGACCTCGCGCGGGGAGGCGTCGAGACGGGCGGGGCGGCGCACAACCGGCGGTTCACCGCGCCGTCGCTGGAGGTCGCGGCGGACGTGGCGCCCGAGCTCGTCACGCTTGCGCACGACCCGCAGACGTCGGGCGGGCTGCTGGCAGCGATCGATCGAGCGAACGTGGACCTGGTCGAAGCCCACCTGGCGGCCGCCGGCGTGGCGTCGTGGCGGATCGGCCTCGTCGAGGGGGGCGAGGGCGTCGCGCTCAGGTAGGCACAGCGCGCCTCAGAACCTGAGGCGGCCCCACGCGCCGGCCATCGCCGCCCCGGCGACGATCACGGCCCACAGGCCCTCGGACGCGAGGTACGGGACGAACGAGACGTCGATCCCCTCCTCGCCCACGTACGGCGCCATCTGCGCGACGAACAGCCCGTACGACAGCCCGACACCGATCAGCGCGCCCACCGCGATCCCGCCCAGGAGCACCACCGCCATCTTCGGCCCGCGCTTGATCCCGGTGAAGCGCATGACGAGGTCGGCGATCACCCCGCCCGCGAAGAAGCCGATGATGATCGCGAAGAACCCGAGCTGGAGGCCGATGGCGGTCGCGACGGCCCCGCCGCCGACCGCCAGGCCGAACCCGCCGGCCGCCTGGACGGGCGACAGAGACGTCAGCGGATCGATCGCCGGCTTGCCGCAGCTCTTGCATCGGAAGCCCACCGGGCCCTGCATCGCGCACCGGGTGCAGATCGGCTGGTCGCAGCGACCGCATCGAACATAGGTCTCGCGGTCGGGATGCCGGTAGCAGTAGAGGGTCTCGCCCTCGGTCTCGGCGGCGACGGCGTCTGCCGTCATCGGCGTCCTCCCCTGGTCATCGCGTCCGGCCGGGGGCTCGGACCCGACCGCGACGGGCGGAGTGTAGGACGCGACGCCACCACGGCGAGGGACCCGATGGTCCGGGTGCGACCTCGCTCGGTCACGCGGCGTCGGACGCGTCGTGGCGGTTTCGGCGCCAGATCCAGGAGGCGACGATCGATGCCACCAGGCAGCCGCCGAACAGTGCCGGGATGAAGCCGAGGATCGCTCCGGCGATCAGCGACCCGGCAAGGAGGATCGCGACCACCGTGACCTGCATGACCCTGATCGAGCCGCCGGTCGAGCCCTCGTCGGTCTCCGGCGGGGCGTAGTAGACCGATGGGAACGACGTGCGCTGGGGGATGTCGACGAGGAGGTTCGCGCCGTCGGTCGCGAGCGCCGCGAAGTCGTCCGCCGGGAGCAGGTCTTCGACGGCCGTCGCGAGCACGAGGTCCTCGAGGGCCATCGCGATCTCGACGCGGTCCCGGGCCGTCGAGAGGTCACCGGACGTGCCGTAGACCATCGCCAGGTCGAACTGGGCGTACCTCGTCGCGAGCGAGCGGCGGACGGCATCCCGGCCACGGCGGACGATGTCGAGCCTGTCCGAACCGCTGGCGAGTCGCTCCGCGGTTGCCCTCGCGGCGGTGCGCCGTTCCGCGGCGGCGATCGGCAGCAGCTGCGGCCCGCCGTACGCACCGGACCGCCTGATCCGGTCGATCAGCTCGTCGACTCGTTGGGCCGCCAGTTCGTCGCCGTCGATCGCGTCGTCCACGTCCACGTCCACGTCCACGTCCCCGTCCCCGCCTCGTGTCGCCTCACAGGCGCCAACCGCCGCATTCTGCGCGATCGCGGCGGCATTCACAGCCCAGGATGGCTGGCCGTGTCGCCTCCAGGACGACGCCAGATGCGATCTGGCTCTCTTGGGGTCACGGATGGCAGCGGTCGTCGACTGGCAGGCGACACCGGGCGTCCGTGTCGACGCACCGTCAACCAAATCGAGCTGGCGGGGTCCCGATCGCCCGCCGATCGTCCGTCCAGCCCGGATTCGTTGACCCCACGGCACGGGTTTCGAGCTGCCGGGCGGGCTCCGGGCCGCCCGCCTCGAATTCGTAGCGCCGGTGTCAACGCCGAGGGCCGCAGCCGGACTGTCTGCGAGACGACGCTTCGGACCGACGACGCGGCCGGTAGGCTCCCGATCGATGGACGCCCTGCGGACCTACCGCGAGCTGCTGCGCAACGGGCCGCTGGCGCGGCTGCTCATCGGCGAGTTCGTGTCGTCGATCGGCGACTGGCTGTACCTCGTCGCACTCGTCGTCCTCGTCTACCAGGAGACGCAGGACCCGATCATGCTCGGCATCGTCGGGGCGGCGCGGATGCTGCCGTACATCTTCCTGAGCATTCCGGCCGGGATCATCACCGACCGCTTCGACCGCCGGTACGTCCTGCTCGTGTCGGACCTCGCCCGCGGCGCGTGCATGCTCGTCCTCGCTGCCCTCGTCGCGAGTCACGGCCCGCTGTGGCTGATCACGGCCGTCGCGATGCTCGCTGCCTCGTTCTCCACGTTCTTCTACCCCGCGATCGGCGCCCTGATCCCGAGCCTCGTCCGCGACGAGCGCGAGTTCGGGCCTGCGAACAGCGCGTGGGCGACGCTCGACAACTTCGCCTGGATCGTCGGGCCCGGGATCGCCGGTCTGCTGCTGGCGACCGGCGACCTCGTGCTCGCATTCGTCCTCAACGCCGTCACGTTCCTCGTCATCGCGGTGATCCTGTGGTCGCTGCCGGCCTCGAAGGCGACGGCGGCGCCCCAGCCGGACGAACCGCGCGCCGACGTCGAAGGCTCCGCCGCCGGCGGTCGGTTCGCGGACCTCGCGGCCGCGGGCATCAAGCTCGGAGCCGTCGCCGGCGTGACCCTCGTCTCATCGGTCACGTGGTTCGTGTTCGGCGGCGTCGGCATCCTCATCGTCGTCATCGCGACCGACGTGTTCAACGGCGGCGACGCGGCGACCGGCTATCTCAACGGCGCCATCGGCATCGGCGGCACGATCGGCGCGCTCCTGGCCGGTGCGCTCGTCCTCCGGCCGAGACTCGGCATGCCGCTGCTGCTCGGCGCGGTGGCGTTCGGCATCGCCACCCTGTCCCTCGGCCTCGCGAACTCGCTGGCCGCGGCGTTCATCGCGATCATCGTGGTGTCCATCGGGAACCTCATGACCGACGTCACCGGCACGACGATCTTCCAGCGCGCCGTCCCGGATCAGTACCGCGGCCGGTTCGGCGGGCTGATGATGACGGGGCAGGTCGTGGCGGAGACGGCCGGCACGCTGGCCGTGCCGATCCTCGTGACGCTGTTCGGGTTCGGTCCCACGTTCGCCGTTCTCGGTGTGGGTGCGGTCGCGGCGACGCTCGTCGCGGTCCGGCTCATCGGCGCCGCGGCGGACCTCGCGCCGTCGCCGCACGACGCCGACCTCAAGCGGATCGCACGCCTGCCGCTGTTCGGCGGCCTGTCGCCCGCGCGGATCGAGACCGCGCTGCGGCGGCTGGACCCCGTGGACGCCGTCGCCGGACAGGTGATCGTCCGCCAGGGCGAGGTCGCCGACCGCTTCTACGTGATCTGTGGCGGAACGTTCCGGGTGACCCAGACCGACGGCACGGGCGGCGAGCGCGTGCTCAGGACCCTCGGCGAGGACGACGTGTTCGGGGAGCGCGGCCTGATCGCCAGGTCGCCACGCACGGCCACCGTCACCGCCGAGACCGACGGGCGACTGTTCTCGATGTCGGGCGAGGACTTCCTCGAGCTGATCGGCGGTCAGGCCGGCGTCCGCGAGCGCCTGATGGCCCTCTATGACACCCCCGCCGAGACCTTCAGCCGCGCCTGACGGTCGCGCGGTGCCGGACCATCAGTCCTCGCGGGAGAGGATGACCACGGAGTAGGGTCCGACCGAGACCAGCCCGCTCTGCTCGCAGCCGTCCATCGGCTCACCGTCGGCGTCGAGGTCGAACGCCTCGTGGCCACCGAACTCCGGCGCGTAGACCTGGCTATCCGAGTTCAGGCGGACATTCCAGCGGCCGGGCGCGGGGAGGCCGATCCGCAGGTCGTCGATCGTGCGGTCGGCGAAGCACGCGACCACGACGGTGTCATCGTGCGGTCCGCCCTCGTGCCAGCGGTGGTAGACGAGAATCTTCGACTCGTTGTCGGCGCGGAGGACGTGGAGGTTGATGCCGCGCAGGCCGCGGGTCGCCGCGTCGGGATCCGCGGCCCGGCGCAGCGCGATGACATCGCGATGGAGCCGCAGGATGCCGTCGTTCGTGTGCGCCTTGTCCCAGTCGAGCGCGACCGTGTCGTCGAACCAGCGATCCTCCAGCAGCTCCTGTCCCTGGAACAGCATCGGGATGCCGGGCGAGGTGAGCACGATGACCGAGCCCAGCGCGGCGCGCTTCTTCGCCCACCAGCTGTCGGCCGCGCCGGGGGTGATCGACTCCGGGACGCGGACCTGGCCGTTCGCGACGTCGTCGTGCGACTCCGTATAGATGACTCGCGACAGCGGGCCGCCGCGGCCCGTGCCGACCATCGCCGCCGCGACGGCACCCATGTCGCGCTCGGCGTCGTTCCCGGCGACCAGGGCGGGACGGACGCCGCGGAGAAACGCCACATCCCACTGGGCGGTGAAGCCGGCGCCGCCTTCGCTCGTCGGCTTCGTCAACGAAGGATCCGACTGCAGGTCCTCGGCGATCGTCAGCTTCCACGGCTGGCGCGCGCGGATCTCGTCGTTGACCCAGGCCATGAACGACCAGCCCTCGGGGATCTCGGCGGCGCCGTCGCGCCAGTCCGTACGCCGGATGAACACCGTGGCATCGAACCGGAGCCCGTCGCACCGGAAGTCCTCGAGCCAGGTGAGGGCGCTGTCCTTGAGGAACGTGCGGACCTCGCCGCGGCCGTAGTCGGGGCGGGTGCGGCCCCACGGCGTGTTCGCGCGATCGTCGTTGTAGACGTAGATCCCGCCGCCGTCGTTCTCGGACCAGCCGTCGAACCGCCAGAGGTCGAGATCCGACGGGCCGAAGTGGTTGTAGACGACGTCGACGATGACCGCGATGCCGTGGCTGTGCGCGTCGCGGATGAACCGCTTGAACGCGTCGGGACCGCCGTACGAGCTCTCGATGGCGAACAGGTGCGCCGGGTTGTAGCCCCAGCTGATGTCGCCGGCGAACTCGAACGGCGGCATGACCTGGACCGCGCTGATACCCAGCTTCCGAAGGTAGGGCAGGCGCTTGCGGGCGGCGTCGAAGGTGCCGCGCTTGTCGGCGGTCGCCGCGAAGGTGCCGACGTGGAGCTCGTAGATGACGAGGTCGTCCCA
>DASSRG010000003.1:0-3425 GCA_035701885.1 Candidatus Limnocylindrales bacterium | reverse complement strand
ACCTCGCGCATCGCGACCTTCCCGTCGGGGCCGGTCTGCCACGAGAGGTCCGCGATCTCCACGCCCGTCACGTGCTCGTTGCGGCCGATGAACCGGCGCGTGGTGGTCGAGTACCGGCGCGGGTCCTCGCCCCACAGCGCCTGCGCCTCCTCCTGCCCGTAATCGAGCTTGTACACCTTCGGCCACTCGGGCCACGGGTTGTTCGCCGCGCGCTCGAGCGGCGGGCGAACGAGCAGCTCCAGCTGCCGGACGCTCTTCGCGCCCTGTCGGATCGCCGTCCCGACGCAGTCCGTCCCCGTGTCGCCGCCCCCGATCACGATGACGTCCTTGCCGGCGGCGTCGATCGGCGCGTCCGCGTCCGCACCACCGTCGAGGAGCCGCCGGGTGTTGCCGCGCAGGTAGCTCATCGCGAGGTGGATGCCGCCCAGCTCGCGGCCCGGGATCGCGAGGTCGCGGGCGACGGTCGCGCCGGTAGCCAGGACGACCGCGTCGTACTCGGCGAGCAGCTGATCCGCCGCCACGTCCGCGCCGACGGTCACGGCAGTGCGGAACTCGACGCCCTCCTCCTCCATCAGCGAGACCCGGCGTCCCACGACGTCCTTGTCCAGCTTCATGTTCGGGATGCCGTACATCAGGAGCCCGCCGATGCGCCCCGCCCGCTCGAACACCGTGACCCGGTGGCCGGCCTTGTTCAGCTGGTCCGCCGCGGACAGCCCGGCCGGCCCGGACCCGATGACCGCGACCCGGCGCCCCGTCCGCGTCAGGGGCGGCTGGGGCGTGATCCAGCCTTCCTCCCACGCGCGATCGGCGATCTCCTGCTCGATCGTCTTGATCGCGACGGGGTCCCCGTTGAGGCCGACCGTGCACGAGCCCTCGCACGGCGCCGGGCAGACGCGGCCGGTGAACTCGGGGAAGTTGTTCGTCCGGTGGAGACGGATCGAGGCCTCGCGCCACTGGCCCCGGTAGACGAGGTCGTTCCACTCGGGGATCAGGTTGTTGATCGGGCAGCCGGAGGCCATGCCGCTGATCAGGACCCCGGTGTGGCAGAACGGGATGCCGCAGTCCATGCACCGGGCGCCCTGGTCGGACAGCTCCTCGTCCGACAGTCGCGGGTGGGCCTCGCTCCAGTCGCGGACGCGCTCGAGCGGCGGCCGCGCGGGCTGGCCGCGGCGCTGGACCTGGATGAACGCCGTGGGGTTGCCCATCAGCCGATCCTGTCCATCAGCCGCCGCCCACCCGGGCGAGGTCGCGCGCGTTCTCCTCGAACGCGGCCATCTCGGCCTCCTCGGGGGACATGCCCGCGGCCCGCATCCGGGCCTGGGCGTCCAGCACGCGCCGGTAGTCGTGCGGGACCACGCGCAGGAAGCACGGCAGCACGGTCGACCAGTTCTCGAGCAGCTGCGCCGCGCGATCGGAGCCGGTGAGGTCGCGGTGGCGCTGGAGGAGCGAGCGCACCTCCGCGACCTCATCCGGTTCGTCGGCAAGCGACTCGAGCCCGACCATCTCCGTGTTGCACCGGGCGAGGAACGTGCCCTCCGGGTCGTAGACCCAGGCGATCCCGCCCGACATGCCTGCCGCGAAGTTGCGACCGGTCCTGCCGATGACCAGCACTCGCCCGCCGGTCATGTACTCACAGCCGTGATCGCCCACGCCCTCGACGACGGCCGTCGCTCCCGAGTTGCGGACCGCGAACCGCTCGCCGGCGACGCCGCGGATGAACGTCTCGCCGCCGGTCGCGCCGTACAGCGCGACGTTGCCGGCGATCACGTTCTCGTGAGCCTTGAACGGCGAGTTCGCCGGCGGCCGCACGACGATCCGCCCGCCCGAGAGGCCCTTGCCGACGTAGTCGTTGGTGTCGCCGTCGAGCTCGAGCGTGAGGCCGCGCGGGATGAACGCGCCGAAGCTCTGCCCGGCGGACCCCGTGAACCGCAGCCGGATCGTGTCGTCGGGCAGCCCCGCGCGACCCCAGTGGCGGGTGATCTCCGAGCCGAGCATCGTGCCGACCGTCCGGTTGACGTTGCGGATCGGGAGGTCGGCCGTGACCGACAGGCCCTCGGTGAGCGCGGGCGCGGCGAGCTCGAGGAGGACCGTCGCGTCGAGCGACTCGTGCACGCCGTGGTCCTGGGGGATCGTCTGGCGACGGCCCACCGAGGCGGGGACCTCCGGCTGGGCGAGGATCCGGCTGAAGTCGAGGCCGCGCGCCTTCCAGTGGTCGAGCGCGGGCCGGAGCTCGAGCCGGTCGGACCGCCCGACCATCTCGTCGATCGTCCGGAAGCCCAGCCGCGCCATGTGCTCGCGCACCTCCTGCGCGATGAACCGCATGAAGTTGACGACGTGGTCCGGGTCGCCCGCGAACCGCTTGCGCAGCTCTGGGTCCTGCGTCGCGACGCCCACCGGGCAGGTGTTCAGGTGGCACGCCCGCATCACGAGACAGCCGAGCGCAACGAGCGGCGCGGTCGCGAACCCGAACTCCTCCGCGCCGAGCAGCGCCCCGACGACGACGTCGCGGCCGGTCTTGAGCTGCCCGTCGACCTCGACGACGATCCGGCTCCGGAGGTCGTTCATCACGAGCACCTGGTGCGTCTCGGCGAGTCCGAGCTCCCACGGGATGCCCGCGTGCTTGATCGAGGTGAGCGGCGACGCGCCCGTGCCGCCGTCGTGACCGGAGATCAGCACGACGTCCGCGTGTGCCTTGGCGACGCCCGCGGCGACCGTCCCGACGCCGACCTCGGCCACGAGCTTGACGCTGACCCGCGCCCGGTCGTTGGCCATCTTGAGGTCGTAGATGAGCTGCTTGAGGTCCTCGATCGAGTAGATGTCGTGGTGCGGGGGCGGGCTGATGAGGCCGACGCCGGGCGTCGAGTGCCGCGTCTTCGCGATCCACGGGTACACCTTCGAGCCCGGCAGCTGGCCGCCCTCGCCCGGCTTCGCGCCCTGGGCCATCTTGATCTGGAGCTCGCGGGCGTTCACGAGGTACTCGCTCGTGACGCCGAACCGCCCGGACGCGACCTGCTTGATCGCCGAGTTCTTGGAGTCGCCGTTGTCCATCGGCTCGTAGCGCGCGGGGTCCTCGCCGCCCTCGCCCGTGTTCGACTTGCCGCCCAGCCGGTTCATCGCGATCGCCAGCGCCTCGTGCGCCTCCTGGCTGATCGAGCCGTAGCTCATCGCGCCCGTCTTGAACCGCTTGACGATCTCCTCGACCGGCTCGACCTCCTCGATCGGCACCGGGCGCATCGCGGGCTTGAGCTCGAGGAGGCCGCGCAGGGTCGCCAGGCGGGTGCTCTGGTCGTCGACGAGCGCGCTGTAGTCCTTGAACCGCGCATAGTCCCCCGTGCGCACGGCCCGCTGGAGGGTGTGGATCGTGAGCGGATTGAACAGGTGGTTCTCGCCGTCGGCGCGGTACTGGTACTGGCCGCCCGGCGGGA
>DASSRG010000002.1:0-21435 GCA_035701885.1 Candidatus Limnocylindrales bacterium | reverse complement strand
GCCTGTGCCCGAATGACCGCCGGGAAGCCATGACCGATGGTCACGCGCCACGCGTCGCGGATCGCGAGGACAAGCGCGCCGAGCGACACCCGTCGGATCGCGCGTCCCGCCGCGCGCGCCGGCACCGGCGACGGCTCGTCCTCCAGCGCGGCCATGACGCGGTCCGCGAACGACGCGGACACGGGCGCATCCCCGCGCACCGCTGCGGCCTCGAGCTCGCGGGCGAGCGCGGCCTCGGCCGCGAGCTCCTCGGCGGTGATCCCGTCGACGTCCTCGAGCTCGTCCGGCCGGAAGCGGCGGGAGCGCTCGTTCGGCGTGAGGCCGGTCATCGGTCCGCCTCCTCGAGCGCACGCCGGAGCCGTGCGAGCCCGCGGTGGAGCTGCGTCTTCACCGTCCCGAGCGGGCGCTCGGTCGCCTCCGCGATCTCGTTCAACGACCGCTCGCCGAAGAACCGGAGCGCGACGATCTCGCGGTACGGCTCGTCGAGCGACGCGACGGCCGCCCGCAGCTGGGTGTCACGCTCGGCGCGCAGGGCCGTCTGCGCCGGGTCGACCGCATCCGCCGCGCCTGCCGTCGTCCGAAAGCGCTCCCGTCCGGGCTGATCCGCGTCCGCCGCGATCGGATCGAGCCACGCGACCTGCCGCCGAGCCCCGGCCCGACGGACCGCGAGGCGCACCGCGATCCGCGAGATCCAGGCCCCGAGGGAACCCTCGCCGCGCCACGTCCCCAGCGACCGGTACGCGATCACGAACGCCTCCTGGGCGACGTCCTCGGCCTCGCCCCGGTCGCCCAGCACCCGGGCGCAGGCCGCCACGATCGACGGGCCTTCTCGGTCGACGATCCGCCGGAACGCATCGCGGTCACCGTCCAGGACGGCGTCGACCAGCGCCCGGTCGTCGGGCGCTGGTCGAGCGGCACGTTCGGCATCCCAGGTTCGGTCCGTGGCGAGCATCCCCCGGCAGGCGGTCGGCATCGGACGCTCAGCGCCCGGGGCCCGGAACGGAGCCCATGGCGATCATCGCCCGAGCGGCCGAGCCGTGCGGCGGGAAAGAGGTCACGCGTCCAGGGGCCGAAGGGCGCGCCGCCGTCAGACGGAGCCGGCGGATCCGCTGCCGTCCGAGCCCGATCCGCTTCCGTCCGAGCCGCCCGATCCGCTGCCGGAATGGTCGTCATCGGAGCCGCTCCCCGAATGGTCGTCGTCGGAATCGTGGGAGCCGTCGTCGTCTGACGAGTCATGGCTCGAGCCACTGTCCGAGCCGGACCGGTCGCCGTCATGGTCGTCGTCCGCATCGTCATCGTCCGAGGAGTCGTGGCCGGACCCACTGCTGGAGCCGGACCGGTCGCCGCCGTGGTCGTCATCGACGTCGTGCGCGCCACCGTGGTCGTCGAAGCTCGGGTCCTCCGGCCAGGGAATCACGCTCCGTTCCTCGGTCGCGTCCGCGTCGTCCTCGTCGTCCTCGGGGCTCGCCGTCGGCTGCTCCGTCCCGAGCTCGTCGGTGGGCTCGGCGGTCTCCAGTTCGCCGGACGGATCCTCTGTCTCGAGCTCGTCGGTGGGGTCGGCGGATGAGCCCTCGATCGTCACCTTCGCCGCCGCGGGCGCCTGGTTCCCGACGACGTTCGAGGCCGCAAACGCCGCGCCTGCAATGAGGAACAGCACGAGGGCCGGCAGGGCGGCCGACAGGACCACGCTTCGAACATGTCGCATCGGATGGGGCTCCCGAGACTCGGCTGGCGCGTCCGTCGCGCCACTCACCCCTCCCGAGGCACCCCGAAGCGAAAAGGTTTCAGCCCGTGGCGGCGGGCTCGTCCTCGGTGCCGGGGTCCGACGGCTCATCGCTGCCGGGCAGGTTCGGGTCCTCGGCGCCCTCTGCGGGTCCGCCCTCGCCCGAATCCACCGGCCCCGCCTGGTCCTCGGCATCGCCCGCGGCGACCTGGGTCGGCTCGGGATCGCGAATGACCTCGAGCGGGCCGAGGTTCTCGGCCTCGAGCGCCTCCCCGAACTGCTCGTAGTCGCCGACGAGGACGATCGCCGCCCGATCGGGCCGGATGTGCTCCTGCGCGACCCGCAGCACGTCGTCCGCGGTGACCGCGTCGATCTCGGCGCGGTATCGGGCCAGCTCGTCGTCGGGCAAGCCGTGGACGAACAGGCCGGCCAGGGACCCGGCGACCGGTCCGGGCGTCTCGAACCGGAGCGGGAACACGCCGACGAGGTAGTCGCGGGCGGCCTTGAGCTCCGCCTCGGTGACCGGCGCCTCGCGGATGCGATCAAGCTCGAGGAGGAACTCCCGGAGCGCGGGAATGGTGGCCTCGGTGTTGACCGCGGCGCGAGCGGCGAACGGGCCTCGGGCACGCCGGAGGTCGAAGCCGGCGCTGGCGCCGTACGTGTAGCCCTTCTCCTCGCGGAGGTTCATGTTGAGCCGCGAGTTGAACAGCCCGCCGAGGATCGCGCCCATCACCGTGACCGGGTAGAAGTCCGGGGTCCGGCGCGACAGGCCCGGGTGGCCGATGCGGATCTCCGTCTGCACGGCGCCCGGCCGATGCACGACGAGCACGCGGCGCGCCTCGAGCGCGGGCGTGTCGTCGATCGGTCCGAGCTCGGTCGCGTCCCGGCCTGCCCAATCGCCGAACAGCCGCTCGACGATCGCGCGCACCTCGTCCGGGTCCACGTCACCCGCTACGACGACCGCGGACCGCGACGGCGAGACCGACCGCTCGTGCCTGTCACGAAGATCCGCCGCGGTGAGGCGTGCCACCGTCTCCGCCGTCCCCCCCGCCGGGCGGTGGTACGGCGAGGTGGGCGCGTAGATCGTCGACACGTAGGCCTCGTCGGCGCGACGCCGGGGATCCGCCTTGGCCTGGAGGAGATCCGTGAGCCGCTCGTCGCGGAGGCGCTCCACCTCGGACTCGGGGAACGCGGGCCGGCGCACGACCTCGGCGAGCAGCTCCAGGGCAGGTTCGAGTCGACTCGCCGGCACGTCGAGTCCTGCCGACGTGGCGTCCCAGCCTGCTTCGGCGTGGATCGACGCACCGAGGCGTTCCGCGGCCTCCGTGAGCGCGATCGCGTCGCGGACCTCGGTGCCTTCGGTGAGCGCGCGTGCCGCGAGGACGGTGGCCCCGCCGAGCTCGGCCGGCTCGTCCGCGGCCCCCGAACGGATGACGAGTGACGCCGACACGAGCTCCCGGCCGGGCATCGGCGTGACGACGACACGCAGCCCGTTGTCGAGCTCGAACCTTGTCGTCGGCGGGAAGTCGTAGGGACGAGGCGCGGCGCCGGCCGGGCGCTCGGCGACGACGGTGGCGCTCATGCCGCCTCCTCCTGGGTCGTGTCGGCGGCCTTCGGCACATAGGTGAGGATGACGCGGTTGTCGACACGGAAGACGTCGCGTGCGGCGTCCCGGATCTGCTCCGCCGTCACGCTCAGGTAGCGCGGCAGCAGCGTGTTGATCAGCCCGGGGTCGTCGCTCAGCGTCGCGTACATCGACAGCCGGTCTGCGCGCTCCTCCACGCGGGCCAGCGCACCCAGCTCGTCCGCCTCGGTCAGGGCCTTCGCGCGCGCGAGCTCGTCCTCGGTCGGCGCCTCGTTCGCGAGCTTCTCGAGCTCGTCGAGGTACGCCGCCTCGACCGCCTCGATCTCGACCCCCGGCCTCACGGTCGCCCAGCCGATGCACACCGATGCGCCGCCGATGAACGGCAACGTGAACACCGCGACGTCCTGGGCGAGCCGCTCGTCGCGGACCAGGCGCTTGTGGAGCCGGCTGCCCTTGCCGCCGGCGAGCAGCTGCGCCGCGAGGTCGAGCGCGTCCAGCCGCGGGTCGCCGAACGCGGGCGCGCGGAACCCGACATAGACGCGCGGCAGCGGGACCCGGTCCTCGACGGTCTCGCGGATCTCGCGGCCGATCACGGGCGGCAGCGACATGTCCGGCAACGGCGGGATGTCCGGGTTGGCCGGAATGCCGCCGAAGTACTTCTCGGCGAGCGCGCGCACGGTCGCGCGATCGACGTCCCCGACCACGCTCAGCACCGCGTTGTTCGGGGCGTAGTACGTGGCGAAGAACGCCTTCACGTCGTCGAGCGAGGCCGCGTCGAGGTCTGCCATCGAGCCGATCGTGGGGTGGTGGTACGGGTGCTCCTCGGGGAACAGGTGGCCGAGGATCTTCTCGTTCCACGTGCCGTACGGGCGGTTGTCGTAGCTCCAGCGCTTCTCGTTCTTCACGACCTCGCGCTGGTTGTCGAGGTTCTCCTGGCTCAGCGCCTCGAGCAGCGTCCCCATCCGGTCCGCCTCCAGCCACAGCGCCAGCTCCAGCTGGTGCGACGGCAGCGTCTCGAAGTAGTTGGTGCGGTCGAGCCAGGTCGTGCCGTTGAGCGTGCCCCCGGCGCCCTGGACCAGCGCCATGTGCTCGGCCTTTCCGACATGCGCGCTGCCCTGGAACATCACGTGCTCGAACAGGTGCGCGAAACCGGTCTTGCCCGGTTCCTCGTGCTTGGAGCCGACGTTGTACCAGACGTTGACGGCGACCACCGGCGCGAGGTGGTCCTCCGCGACGATCAGGCGCAGCCCGTTGGGCAGGCGCTCATCGCTGAACTCGACGACGGGGACGGGCATGCGACAACGAAACCTCGGGCGGGCGCTGGGTGTCGCCGATTGTAGGCCGACTCGCCGACCGCGCCGCCGTGCCGCGCCGTCCCGTCTCGAGACGAGTGCGTGCGCACGTCGTTCGGCGGTCGCGCGGACCAATGGGCCTCCGAACGCGTCGCGGCACCGCCGGGCGCCGCGTCGAGGCGCGACGCGTGGCCGCCGGGGGCGACCACCTTGGAGCCGAAGCGCGTGCGGGCGGCCGTCAGGCGGTGGATCGGTCGCCGCCAGCGACCGGACGAGTTCGAGGAACCCCGCAGTCGTCCCTTGGCGACGAACGTGGTCGCCGTGGGCGACCGCGAATCCCGCGCGATCCTCGGCAGCGACCCCGGCACGGCAGCCTGCATCGGCGGCAGGGGGTTGACACCGCCAGTGGCGTGTTAGATGATCGTCTTACATCAGTGAGATCAACAGGACACTCATGAGCCCCACCCCCCGCTCCACCGGCAGCAAGGCAGCTCCGCCCACCGGCGGTCGCGCGATGATCCGTGACCTCGGCGCCGGCGCGACGCTGCCCGCGGCGTTCGACGTGCGGACGGCGTTCGACTTCGCGGTCTCGCTGGCCAGCGAGGTCGGGCAGCACGAGGAGCTCCCGTCCGAGGACCGGCGCTGGCTGGAGAAGGCCCGGGAGGCGCTCCCCGATCGCGTCCGCCCCGCCGTGGACGACGAGACCGCGATCATGGGCGCTGGCCTCATGATCGATCGCCCCGACGTCACCGACGCGGCGTCCTACGTGCGAGCCCTCGGGGCCAGCACCGGCACCGAGTTCGCCCAGATCGTCCTCGCGGACAACCTGCGCCACCACGAGCAGTCCGCCGTGGTCCAGGCGGCGATCGACGGCGACCGCGAGGCCGTGGAGCGGATGCTGGCCGACTGGCCCGAGCAGAAGCGAGCGTGGCTGCGCCGCCTGCTCGACGATGCCGACGGGATGCTGGCCGAAGTCCACGACGCGATGGCCGCCTGGCTCCCGATGTACGCCGAGATCGAGCCGCGGGTGAAGGCGATCATCGAACGCGATGCCGACGCCCGTGCACCCGAGCTCAACACGCTCCGCCCGTCGGAGGTCATCGAGCGTGCGACGAACGGCATTCGCTGGCTGTCGGAGCCCGGCGTCCGCCGGGTCATCCTGGCGCCGTCGTACCTCGTCCGGCCGTACAACTTCACCTTCAACGGCCCGGACTGGCGGCTGTTCATCTACCCGGTCGGCGACTCGGCGCTCGAGCCGCACGACCCGCTCGCTCCGCCGGCCAGCGTCCTGCGCCTCCACCGGGCGCTCGGCGACGACACCCGGCTGCGGATCCTCCGCCTGCTCCGCGACCGCGACTGGTACCTGACCGAGATCGCCGAACGCCTGGAGCTGTCCAAGCCGACGATCAAGCACCACCTCGCCCAGCTTCGGGCGGCCGGCCTCGTCACCCTCATCGAGGAGGGCGGGCTCTCCTATTACAGCCTGCGACGCGATCGGCTCGAGGACGCCTCGACCGACCTGCTCCGCTACCTCTCCTAGCGTCCCCAGGGCCCACGCGGCATGCCGCACGCCCGCGAGTTAGATGGAGGGCTAACAGCAGTGAGATACCTGACAACCACCGACCCCACGAGTCACACGCCGCACCACCCGGAGGCATCCGCAGCCATGCACCAGACGCTCCACCAGAACGACGTCCACGACCTCGTCCGGGACCGCATCGGCGACCTGTACACGACCGCCCGCGAGCTCCGCGAGGCCCGCCGCGATGCGTGCGCGGCCGACGCCGGGCTCGTGACCCGGGCGCGCTCGTCCGTCGGCCGGCGGATCGTCTCGCTCGGCCAGACGGTGGCGGGGACGCACGCCTAGACGACGCGCCGACGCCCCAGGCCGCACGACGAACGACGCCGCGGTCGGCCGGTCACCGCTCTCCGTTCTCCTGGCTCCTCCGGGCGGAACGGGACGCGGTGGCCGGCCGTTCCGTGTCCGACGCGGCCGGGACCGGCCGCCATGGGCCGGACGCTAGATCGGCAGCAGCGCCGCGACGATGGCGATCGGCAGCGCGACGAGGATCGCGTCACGCACCATCCGCCGCACCGTGGCGAGGTCCGCGCGATGCGCCTCGTCGTCGTCGATCCGCTCGCGACCGTCATCCGTGTCGGTGAAGTTCGAGATGCCGCCGACCGCGAACGCGACACAGAACCGTCGCCGCGCCTGGAACCACGAGACCAGGGCGCCGGCGAGCGGGAAGAACACCAGCAGTCGCGTCCACGCAGGTGCGCCGATGGCCACCAGGACGAGGAACAGGATCACCGAGACCGCGAAGCCCAAATACGCGAACCGGCGCCGCCGGCGGATCTCCCACGCGCCGATGTTGCAGACACCGGGGACGTAGCCGTTCTCCGGGTCGCCTGCGGCGACGATGGGCGAGATGGACGGGGCGCCGGCTGATGCGGTCACGATCACCTCCTGGCATGGACATCTTCGCCCATGCCGGCCACTCGGATGCCCGCGGCGGGGATCGGCGCGCGCGGGTAGACTCGATCGCCGTGGAGCCCAATTCCCGAGCCGACCGCTCGACCCGTCACGTCCACGCGGCGCTCGTCGGCCGCCCGTTCGCGGTCCTGCTGACCGTCCTGCTGCTGGCCTTGGCGACCGCTGCGCCGGTCTTCGGCCACGCCGAGCTCGACACGTCCGACCCCAAGGACGGCGCCGTTCTCGACACCCCGCCGACGACCATCACCCTTCGCTTCACCGAGGGCCTCGACGCGTCGAAGAGCTCGTTTCGGGTCGTGCTCGACGGCAATGACGTCGCCACGGGCAAGGCCGACAAGGACGGCGCCGAGGTCATGCAGGCGACGACCCTCGACCTCGCTCCGGGCGACTACGTGATCCGCTGGACCGCGGCGGCGGAGGACGGACACATCGAGCGCGGCCGGCTGACGTTCACCGTCACCGAGCCCACGCCGCCGCCCGCCTCCCCCACCCCGGCCGCCACCGAGGCCGCGTCGGTCGCCCCCAGCGCGACGCCCTCTCCCGCGATCACGCCCGCGCCGACGCCCGCGCCGTCCGCGAGCGCCGAGACGACCCCCGTCTCGTCGAGCGGGAGCGACATCCTGCTGCCGATCATCGCCGCGCTGGTCATCGTCGGCGTCGTCGGCTACCTCGTCCTCCGCCGCGGTCGCACCGCCTGACGATGAGCCGCCTCGCTGCGCGTTCGGGTGCCCGCGTGCGTCCGACGAGCGGTGACCGCGCGGGTGGCGCGCGTACAGGTGGCACGATCCGCCTGATCCTCGCGCGTGCGACCGGCGGGGCCCTCGCCGCGGCGGTCGTGCTCGGCGTCCCGGCGATCGCCGCCGCCCACGGGCTCTCGCCCGTCTACCAGAGCCCGCTCCCGCTCGCCGTCTATCTCGCGGGAGCCGCGATCACCGTCGCCCTGTCGTTCGCGTTCGTGCTCGCGCGGGACGTCCGTGCCACGGTCATCCCCGAGGGCCGGCTGGTCCGCGTGCCGCGCCCTGTGCGGCTCGCGATCCGCGCCCTCGGGCTCGTCGGGTGGATATGGGCGGTCGCGCAGGCGATCGCGGGCGGCTCGTCCGACGCGGCGGTCGCGCCGCTGTTCCTGTGGGTCTACGGCTGGGTCGGCGTCGCGCTGACCTCGGCGCTCATCTTCCCCGTCTGGGAGTGGCTCGATCCGTTCGCGACGATCCACGACATCCTCGCCTGGCTCCTCCGGACGCTCGGCATCCGCGGCTGGCCCACGACACCCATCCCGGTCGCCGTCCGGACGTGGCCGGCCGTCGCGGGCCTCGCGTTCTTCGTCTGGCTGGAGCTCGTCCCGGTCATCAGCACGCAGACGCTGACGGTCGTGATGGTCGGCTACACGCTGCTGACGCTCGCGCTCATGGCGCAGTTCGGCCGCGACGAGTGGCGGGCCCAGGGCGAGACCTTCACCGTCTGGTTCCGGACGCTCAACCGCCTCGCGCCGTACGGGGTCGTACCTGCGACGCGGACGGCCGCCGCCGACGAGCTGGAGCCGGCACCCGATGAGGTGGACGCGACCGTCGTCGAGCGCCGGCCGTTCGCGACCGCCCTCCTCCGCGGCCCCTGGTCGATGCCGATGGTCGCCCTGGTCGCGATCGGCGTCGCCTCGATCATCTTCGACGGGCTCTCCCAGACCGTCGCGTTCGCGTCGGTGTTCGGCGCGCCGCAGCTGCTGCCGAAGACCCTGCTGCTGCTCGGGTGGCTCGCGATCGTCGTCGGCGCGGCGCTGTTCGTCGGGCGAGCCGTGAGCGTGGGTGCGATCGGGGCGGGGCTGCTGCCGATCGCGGTCGGCTACCTGATCGCCCACTACCTGACCTACCTGCTGATCAACGGCCAGTTCATCCTGCCTGCCCTGTCGGACCCGCTCGTCCAGGGCTCGGACCTGTTCGGCACCGCGTTCTTCACGCCGGTCTACGACTGGCTGCCGCCGGGCCTCGTGTGGACCGTCCAGCTCGCGGCGGTCGTCGGCGGACACATGATCGGCGCCTGGGCGGGGCACGTCACCGCGCAGCGCGACATGGAGGCCCTGGCGAACCGCCCGACCCGCGACCGGCGGCACCGCAAGATCCCGGGCGTGACGAACGGCCCCGCGCGCGACGCCCGCTACCGCGAGATCCCGCTCGCCGTCGTCATGGTCGCGCTCACGACCATCACGCTGTGGTCCCTGGGTCAGGCGATCCTCGTGGAGTCCGTGGAGGCGTCGGCACCCGCGCAGCTCGCGAGCCGGTAGGCGGGTCAGGCGGGGACGCGCGCCCCCGCCTCGGCTCCCGGCACCCACTCGGTGATCGAGCGCACGCTCGCGATCTCGTCGACGAGCGCGGGGTCGAGCGCCTCGGCGGCCGCGATCCCGGTCTCGATCGCCGTCAGGCACAGGACGCCCTCTGCGATCGCGGCGTGCCGGATGTCCGCCGCGTCGCGCACCGCGCCGGATCGCGGCGTGGGCGTATTCACGACGAGCCGGACGTCGCCGCGCGCGATCGCCTCGAGGATCGGCACCTCGCCGATGGCCCGGTCCGGCTCTGCGCCGAGCTTGGCGATCGGGTCGACGCCGAAGCCTGCCTCGCGCAACGCCGTCCGCGTCCCGGGCGTCGCCGCGAGCCGGTAGCCCGCGCGCCGGAGCGCCTTCGCGAGCGCGATGAGGCCGGCCTTGTCGCGATCCGCGATCGACAACAACGCGAGAGGCTGCTCGCCGTTCGCCGGCCGCGGCGGCACGAGCGACGCGCCGGTCAGCGCCTTGGCCATCGCGACCCGCGGGTCCTCAGCGATCCCGATGACCTCGCCGGTGGACTGCATGAACGGCCCGACCGAGGGGTCGACGCCCTTGAGCTTCGCCGTCGAGAACGCCGGCGCCTTGACCGCCACGAACGGCGGCGTCGGCCGCAGGCCGGGCTCCCAGCCCAGGTCGGCGAGCGTCGCCCCCAGCCCGATCCGGACCGCGAGATCGACCATGGGGACACCGGTCACCTTGGACAGGAACGGGACGGTCCGTGAGGCGCGCGGGTTGACCTCGATCAGGTACACGCCGTCGTCGCGGACGATGAACTGGGCGTTGACGAGGCCCCGTGCACCGAGCGCGAGGCAGATCCGCTCCATCGTCGCGACGATGAGGTCGACGTCGCCGTCCGAGACGTGCTGCGGAGGGAACACGGCGATCGAGTCGCCGGAGTGGACGCCGGCACGCTCGACGTGCTCCAGCAGGCCCGGGATCAGCACCGCCGTTCCATCGGAGACCGCGTCGATGTCGACCTCGATGCCCTCGAGGAAGCGGTCGATGCGGACCGGCCGGTCGGGGTCCACGACCGCGGCCGCCGCGAGGTGCCGGGCGAGGTCCTCCGGCGAGTACGCGAAGTCGATCGCGAGCCCGCCGATGACGAAGCTCGGTCGGACGATGACCGGGTAGCCGATCCGCTCCGCGAGCGTCAACGCCTCTTCGACGGACTCTGCCATGCCGCCCTCGGGTTGCGGGATCCCGAGCCGGTCCAGCAGCGCCGCGAACCGGACGCGCTCCTCGGCCTGGTCGATCGCCTCGAGATCCGAGCCGAGGAGCGGGACGCCGGACGCGACCAGGGGCGCGGCCAGGTTGAGCGGCGTCTGGCCGCCAAACGCCACCACCGCCGGTAGCGGGTCCGCGGCGGGGAGCGGCCCGCCGCTCTCGAACTCGATGATGCTCCGCACGCTCTCGGCGTCGAGCGGCTCGAAGTACAGGCGCGTGCTCGCATCGAAGTCGGTCGAGACCGTCTCCGGGTTCGAGTTCACCATCACCGCGCTCCAGCCCTCCCGCCGGAGGACGTCCGCGGCCTGGACGGCGCAGTAGTCGAACTCGATCCCCTGCCCGATCCGGACCGGGCCGCTGCCGATGACGAGCGCGCCGGGGCGGGCGGCCGGTGGCGCCTCCGGGGGCGAGCCGGCGGACGCATAGGTCGAGTAGAAGTACGGCGTCTCGGCGGCGAACTCCGCGGCACAGGTGTCCACCATCGCGTAGCCCGGGGCGAGGCCGAGCGCGGCGCGAGCGTCGCGGAGGGCGGCCTCGTCAACGCGCGCGAGGGACGCGAGGTCGCGGTCCGCGAACGCGGCCCGCTTCGCCGTCGCGAGGAGGGCCGCGCCGTGGTCGTCCGCGGGATCCGCGAGCCGCGCGCCGGCCGCACGGACGTCGTGCTCCAGCTGGATGTTGCGGCCCATCTCGGCGAGGAACCAGCGGCTGATCCCGGTCGCCGCGTGGAGGATCTCCTGTGGCACGCCGCGTCGCAGGAGC
This sequence comes from Candidatus Limnocylindrales bacterium, assembly GCA_035701885.1. Taxonomy (GTDB): domain Bacteria; phylum Chloroflexota; class Limnocylindria; order Limnocylindrales; family CSP1-4; genus CAIXZV01. The sequence goes on along the minus strand of DASSRG010000002.1, from coordinate 10,044 downwards.
CCGAGCACCCGCCACAGCCGCGAGTCCGAGGGCTCCACGAAGCGCTTGAGCACGATCGGCGCGGCGGAGCGCTGGGCGAACCGCGAGCTCTCACAGGCCTCTCCGCGCTCGTCGATCCAGCGGATCACCGTGTCCTCGCCCGCGGGCGCCAGCGGATCGGCCTCGTCCACCTCGCCGCCGTACACCGCGGCCAGGTAGTCGAACGTCGGCTGCCAGCTCGCGTCCTCGCCCAGCGGTCCGGCGCCCGCCTGCTCGAGGCCGCGGAGCGCCTTGTTGAGCGCCGCGCCGAACGTCCGGTCGATCGCCATCACCTCGCCGGTCGCCTTCATCTGGCTGCCCAGCCGCCGGTCCGCCGCCGGGAACTTGTCGAACGGGAAGCGCGGCAGCTTGACGACGACGTAGTCCAGGGCGGGCTCGAACGCCGCGACGGTCGTGCCGGTCACGACGTTCGGGATCTCAGCCAGCGACCGGCCCGCCGCGATCTGCGCGGCGACGCGGGCGATGGGATAGCCGGTTGCCTTCGATGCGAGCGCGGACGAGCGGCTCACCCGGGGGTTCACCTCGATCACGGCGTACTGCGTCGAGTCCGGCGACAGCGCGAACTGGACGTTGCATCCGCCCTCCACGCCGAGCGCCCGGATGATGGCGAGCGCCGCGGAGCGCAGCCGCTGGTGGACCTGGTCGGTGAGCGTCTGGACGGGCGCCACGACGATCGAGTCGCCGGTGTGCACGCCCAGTGGGTCCACGTTCTCCATCGAGCACACGGCGATGCACGTGTCCTCGTGGTCGCGCATGACCTCGTACTCGACCTCCTGCCATCCGACGAGGCATTGCTCGACCATGACCTGGCTGATCGGGCTGGCGCGGAGGCCGGCGCGCACCCGCTCCCAGTACGCGTCCTCGGTCTCGACGATGCCCCCACCCGTGCCACCGAGCGTGAACGCGGGTCGGATGATCGCGGGCAGGCCGATGGTCTCGAGCGCCGCCTCCGCGGAGGCGTGACGGGCGGTCTCGTCCGCGCCCTCCACGATGAACGACGGCGCGTACGGCTGGTCGATCCGGTCGAGCAGGTCGCGAAAGGCCTCGCGATCCTCCGCCATCCGGATGGCCTCGAGCGGCGTGCCCAGCAAGCGGACGTCGTGGCGCTCCAGGACGCCGGCCTCTGACAGCGCCATCGCCAGGTTGAGCGCCGTCTGGCCGCCCAGCCCCGCAAGCAGGCCCTCGGGCTTCTCCTTCGCGATCACGGCCTCGATCGCTGGGACGGTCAGCGGCTCGAGGTAGACCGCGTCGGCGACCGTCGGGTCGGTCATGATCGTGGCCGGGTTCGAGTTGACGAGGATCGTTCGCACGCCCTCGGCGCGCAGCGCGCGGCACGCCTGCGTGCCCGCGTAGTCGAACTCCGCCGCCTGTCCGATGACGACGGGCCCCGAACCGAGGATGAGGACGGACGCGGGCTTCGGCCGAGACGGCCGCGGTGCCGGGAGCGGCGTCTCGACCATCGTCACGTGGTCGGCCGGAGCGCGGTGACGAACCGGTCGAACACGGCGAGCGCATCGAGCGGCCCGGGCGCGCCCTCGGGGTGGTACTGCACGGTCTCGATCGGCAGCTCGGCGTGGCGGAGGCCCTCGACCGACCGGTCGTTGAGGTTGAGCTGGCTCACCCGGAAGCCGCTCGAGGCCGGCAGGCTGTCGCCGACGACCTGGACCTCGTGGTTCTGCGCGGTGACCTGCACATAGCCCGTGTCCAGGTCCTGGACCGGGTGGTTCGCGCCGTGGTGCCCGAACCGGAGTCGGCGCGTCTCGGCGCCCGCGGCGCGTCCGACGATCTGGTGACCGAGGCAGATGCCGAGCAGCGGGCGCCCGTCGTCGATGACGGCCGAGGCAAGCGCGACCGGGCCGGCGAGGCGGGCCGGGTCGCCGGGGCCGGGCGAGAACACGACGCCCGAGACGTCGCCCGCGAGCACCTCCTCCGCAGTCGCCGTGTGCGGCAGGACGCGCACCCGGACGCCACGCCGCCCGAGCGAACGGACGATGTTCGCCTTGAGCCCGAAGTCGACGATCGCCACGAGCGGGGCGGACGGGTCGTCGCCGACCTCGCGGACCGCCGCCGGCGAGACCTGGGCGACGAAGTCCTGGTCCTCCCAGCGGGGGACGGCCCGGGCGCGCTCGACGGCCTCGGCGTGGTCGGTCCGGCCGGGTTCCGTGATGATCCCGCGGAGCGAGCCGCTCGCCCGCAGGTGCCGCGCGAGGGCGCGGGTGTCGACGCCGGCGATCGCGGGGATGCCGTTCGTCCGCAGCAGCGTCGCGAGCTGGCGCGCGTCGTCGAGGACCGCGGCGGTCGCATGGGCCACGACGAGCCCGCGCAGCCACGGCTGTTCGGACTGGTCGTCGTCCTGGAGCCGCCCGTAGTTGCCGATCAGCGGATAGGTCATGACCACGACCTGCCCCGCGTACGACGGGTCGGTCGCGATCTCCTGGTACCCGGTCTGCGAGGTGTTGACGACGAGGTCGCCGCCGGACGCCACGGGTGCCCCGAACGCGATCCCGGGAAACACGGTCCCGTCCTCCAGCGCCAGGACGGCGGGTCCGGCGTCGCCGACCCGCGGGTCGACGATCGCATCGGCGCGAGGCAGCGGCGGATGACCGACGGTCGGTGGGGCGATCACGGGACCCCAGGCTGCGGCGTCGCGCCGCAGGCGGGCATGCGCATGCGCATTCGGCTCCTCCTACCCGGCCTCTCTGGACCGGTACGCCGGCCTCACGGGACCGGCCATCAGGATGCGCCGAGCGTACCACGCGACAGCCGGGATCGGCGCCGCCGCGGGACTGTCTGACACATGACTGCCTGGTGTCCTAGGCGGGCGTGTCTCTTCCCCACGGCGCGGGCTCAGGACCGGTCGCGGCCCCCTGCCCCGGGTGCAACGCGGGCAGCTCCACGCGGAACGCCGCGCCGCCGTCCACCCGGTTCGCGACGCCGATCCTGCCGCCGTGCGTGTCCACGATCCACTTCGCGATCGCGAGGCCCAACCCGGTCCCGCCCGATGGCGCGCCGGGGGCGCGCCAGAACCGGTCGAACACGTGGGGCATGTCCTCTTCACGAACACCGGGACCCTGGTCGCGGACCTCGATCGAGGCGGCCGTCGCCCCGTCCCGCACCTCGACGTCCACCTCGCCGCCGCGCGGGCTGTGCCGCACGGCGTTGTCCACGAGGATCATCACGAGCTGCCGGAGCCGGGCCGGGTCGCCCTGGATCATCGCGGGCTCGGGGTCGACGACGACGCGCACGCCGCGCGCCTCGGCGGCCCGGCCGAGCGCCCCCGCGGCATCGAAGGCGACGTCGCCGAGGTCCAGCGTTTGCCGATCGAGCGCCACGGCACCCGAGTCGGACCGGGCGAGCAGCAGCAGGTCGTCGACGAGCGCCGTGAGATGGCTCACCTCCGCGTCGATGTCCTCGAGCGCGTCGACGGACGCGGAGACCGGCCGGTCCTGGTGCCGCTGGAGGTGCTCGACCGACGACCGGATCACCGTGAGGGGCGTTCGCAGCTCGTGGCTCGCGTCGGCGGCGAACTCGCGCTGGCGCCGGAGGGCCGTCCGCTGGGCGGTGAGCGACTGCCGGATCGGCACGAGCGCGCGGCTCGCGTACACGGCGCCCACCACGAACGCCGCGATGACGACAACGATCCCGCCGACCAGGAGCGTGACGAGCAGCGACTGGAGCGTCTGGACCTCGGTGGATCGGTCCTGCAGCGCCTGGAGGAAGTAGGTCTGGCCGTCCTCGACGTAGACGACCCGCTGGGTCAGGAGCCGGGCCGGAAAGTTCGTTCGCCCCACGCTGACATCGATCGTCCGCACGTCGCGACCGTCCTTCGCCGCCCGGGCGGCATCGAGGCTGGCGGGTTCCGGCAGCCCCTGGAGGGCGGGCGTGGGGTCGCGCCCCAGCTGGACCTGGTTCCCCTGGGCGTTGAACGCGAACAGATACGTGTTGCCGGCGCCCGGCAGGAACCCGAACGACGGGCGGTCGTCGTCGTCCGGGCCGACGCCCGTCATGACACGGACCCATGGCTCCACGCGGTTCTCGAGCTGCTCGACGCTCGCGCCCTGGAGCGAGCCGGCGACGACCGCGTACAGGGCACCGCCGAGCACGAGCAGCACGACGAGGGTCGTGAGCCCGCTCCACGCCACGAGGCGCCAGCGGACGCGCCGGATCAGCCGGGCGTCCTCGGCCTGGGCGGCCTGCTCGGCGCCGTCGTCGGTTGGGTTCAGGCGGGTGCCGTCACCCACGCGCGGGCGTTCCGTCAGCCATCGGCGAGGCGGTAACCGACCCCGCGGACCGTCTCGACCTGCGACCCCGCATCGCCGAGCTTCGTGCGCAGGTAGTGGACGTACGCGTCGACGGCGTTGGGCGTCACGGCGACGCTGAACGGCCACGCGTGGTCCAGCAGCTGGTCGCGGGTGAGCGTCTGGCCGGCATGGCGGAGGAGCACTTCGAGCAGCGAGAACTCGCGCGGGCTCAGATCCACGTTCCGGCCGCTGACGGTCACGCGGCGAGCCGCCTCGTCGAGCGAGATCGCGCCCGCGGACAGGACCGGCTCCGGACGCCGTGGCCCGGCCTCCGCGCGCCGGGCGAGCGCCCGCAGCCGCGCCGCGACCTCCTGGTACGCGAACGGCTTCACGACGTAGTCGTCGGCGCCGGCGTCCAGGCCAAGGACCCGGTCGGTGACGGTGTCACGCGCGGTGAGCATGAGGATGCTGAGGTCGACGCCGTCCTTCCGCAGGCGGCGGGCGACGTCGAGCCCCGACATGTCGGGCAGGCCGATGTCGAGGATGACGGCGTCGAGGCCGTCGAGCGCCGACGCGAGCTCGATCGCGGTCCGGCCGTCCGCCGCGTGCTCGACGACGTGGCGGTCCTCCTCGAGGAGGCGGGTCAGGCTGCGGGCGAGGCGTTCGTCGTCCTCGACGAGGAGAAGGTGCATCTCGGGTGTCCTGGCGGGTGCCGGTTGCGGCGCTCGGCGCCGCGGCCGGCGTTCGGCCCGCTGATGGTACGGCGTCAGGCGCCGACGCCCTGGGTCGCCTTCGAGATCAGGCTTGCGGCGTCGTTGATCGGGATCGCGAAGCCGAGACCCTGGGCCCCGCCGGCGACCGCGGTGTTGATGCCGAGGACCGCGCCCGTCGCGTCGAGCAGCGGTCCGCCGCTGTTGCCGGGGTTGATCGCGGCGTCGGTCTGCATGAGGTTGTGAAGCGTCGTCGGGCGGCCCGTCTGCTCGTCCTGGACGGTCACGTCACGGCCGAGGCCCGACAGGATTCCGCGGGTCACCGTCTCGGTGTACGTGCCCAGCGGACTGCCGATGGCGAGCGTCGTCTGGCCGATCTGGACCGTGGAGGAGTCGCCGATCCTGGCCGCCGGGAGCCCGGTCGCGTCGACCTTGATCAGCGCCAGGTCGTTGTCGGTCGCCTGCTCGATCAGATGGGCTGGGTAGGTCGTGCCGTCCTGGAGCTCGACGCTCAGCGTCTGGGCGCCCTGGACCACGTGGCGGTTGGTCAGGATGTAGCCGTCGGCCGAGACGATGATCCCCGAGCCGATGCCGCCCGTGACCTGGCCGAACGGAGAGAACCCGTCGGTCGACATGCCATTCGCGGTGATCGTGACCACGGACTTCTGGGCCTCGGCGACGACCGCGGTGAGGTCCTGGTTCTGGACCGTCGTCGCGCTCGTGGTCTTCGCATTGCCGATCGTCGAGCTGACGATCGTCGCGACCGGGGCGAGCTGGGTGACGGCGACGGCCGTGCCGCCGGCGGCGAGCGTCGCGCTGAGGAGCGCGGCGGCGAGGACGGTGCCGACGCCGCGGTTCCGCGAGCCCGAGCCGCCGTCGGACGCACCGCCACTGGGCGGGCCACTGGTCGAGGTGCTGCCGGTGGGGGTCGAGGCCGGCGGCGTGGCGGTCGACGGCGCGCGCCAGGCGGGCATCGACGGCGGCTGCTGCGTGGGCTGGGTCGGCTGCGCGGGCTGCGTGACGCTCGGCGGAGGGGGCTCCGTCGGGGCCACGAAGATCGGCCGGTCGGGATCGACGGGCCGCTGGGGGTTCGTCTCGAAGGTCATGGACGCGCTTGGCTCCGGTTGTGGTCGGAAGGGTGGATTGCGCCCAGTGAACGCCCTGCCCCTGAGAGGGCGCTGAGAGGTCGGTGTGGGCGCACGCGCGGTCGGCGGGCTCCGACCGCGGGCTCGGGCGGCGGGCTTCCGGCGGCGGAGGAGGCGCCCGGGGTGTCGTGCCGCTCAGCCGGTGACGAGGAGCTCGCCGACGAGTGGCGTCCAGACGACCCGGTCGCCAGCGGTGATGCCCAGGGCGCCGAAGCCGGGCTGCCCCGCGACCCACCCGAGGCCCGCCTCTCCCATCGCGAACGCCGCGGTCGCGTAGGCGTCGGCCAGCGTCAGGCTGGGGCCGACGACGGTCATCGACCGGAGTCCGGCGGGGACCGTTCCGGTATGCGGGTCGATGATGTGGGCGCCGCGCTCGTACAGTCCCGACGTCGCCACCGCCATGTCACGGACGCCGAGGATCGCCGCGACCGCCGACGCATCGTCCGGGTGGCGGATCCCGATCCGCCACGGGCGCCCGGGCTGTGGCTCCCCGATCGCCACCAGGTCGCCGCCGGCGACAACCTGGCCGCTGGCCGCGCCCGCGAGACGCAGCCGCGCGACAGCCTCGTCAACGGCCCAGCCCTTGACGACGCCGGTCGGGTCCGGGCGGCCGTCACGACGAAAGCCGCGGGGATCGAAGAAGCCCTCCGTTCGGTCGCGCAGCTCGTCGGCGAGCGTGAACATCGCCCGCACGTCCGGCGACGCGTCCTCGAACCGCAGGCGCCCGTCACCCACTCGGGACACCTCGCTGGCACGTCGGTAGGGGCTGAACCGACGGTCGACGTCGTGGAACCATGCGATGAGCTCGTCAAGGACTGCGTCGGGAACCGCGGGTTCACGCACGTCCACGGACACGGTCGTGCCCATCACGTGCTCGACGCGAACCTGCCGCGTCACCTCGGGCCGGGCGGCGCTAGAGCCCCGCGGCATCGAGCGCGGCCTGGAGCGACTCGGCGTACGCCTCGCTGGTGTATGTGGCACCGGACACGCCGTCGATGGAGCCGCCCTGTGCCTCGAGCGCCTGGCTCGCGAGCAGGTCGTCCACTCGGCTGCTGATCTGCGACGAGTGGCGGTCACCGTCCGGGAGCTGCAGCGCAACCACGTCCGTCACCTGCGAGCCGCTGACGGTGATCTCGACCTGGACGGGGCCGTAGCGGGTCTGGACGACCGGGCCGTCGATCGTCTTCGTGCCGCCGCCGGCGCTGCCCGAGCCGCCCGACCCTCCCGAGCCGCCCGACCCTCCCGAGCCATTGCCGTTTGCCGCGGCCGTCGGCGCCGGCGTTGCGGGTGTGCCGTCGCGCGATCCTCCGCCTCGGCCGTTCGACGAGACGACCGCGGTGTCGCCCGGCTGATCCACGCCGACGTCGGTCGGCGTTCGGAACGAGACCAGGAGCACGAGCGCGAAGGCAGTCAGGCTGAGGGCGATGGCGGCGCGCTTCGGCAACACGGGGCGAGCTCCGGGAGGTGGATCGATGGTGCGAGGCTGCCGAAGGACGCTGAGATCACGGTGAGAGCCGCTGCGGGGCGGACCGACGGGAGCCGGCGTCGCCCGCGCGGTGGTCGGGCAGGCGCGCCGCCACGACGGCATGTGGTGCGGCCGGAGCGGCCGCCGTGGCGTCAGTAGGCGAAGCGCTCCGCGTGGACGTGCCGTCGGGGCACGCCGAGCTCACCCAGGTGGCGCTCGACGGCCCGCATCAGCCCGGTGGGTCCACACAGATAGACGTCGTGGTGTGCGATGTCCGGCACGAGGGCGCGGAGCGCCGCGGGCCCCATCGGGTCGTTGACCGCGTCGCCGTCGTGCCCGCCACGCCGGTGCCCCAGGACGTAGTGGATCGCGGCGCCTCGATGCGCCGCCAGCCGGTCCAGCTCGTCCCGGAACACGAGGTCGAGCGGGTGGCTCGCACGGTAGATGAGGGTGAGATCGCCCGGCCGGCCCGGCAGCGACTCGAGCAGCGCACGGATGGGCGCGATCCCGATCCCCCCGGCGATCAGCGTGACCTTCGGGCGCGTGCGGCGTGCGCCCGTCATGACGCCGTACGGGCCTTCGACGAACACCCGTGTGCCGGGCGCGAGCTCCGGCATGCGCTCCGTGTCGTCGCCCAGCGACTTGACGGTGATCCGCAGCCACTCGCCATTGGGGGCCGCGCTGAGCGAGAACGGGTGCCCGCGCCACCAGCCGTCACGGACGAGGAACCGGAACACGAAGTACTGGCCGGACCGCACCCTGAGCCGGTCGAGGTCCCGGCCGGTGAGGTAGATCGAGACGACGCCCGGCGCCTCGGGCACCACGGCGGATACGCGAAGGCGGTGGCGCAACGAGGTCCGGAGCGGCTGGCCGAACCGGAACACGACGATGAGCGCCGCCGCGGCCGCGTACAGGGCGATCCAGTACCCGGCCGCGATCGGGTCGTGGATGAAGTCGGCGCCCGTGAACAGCTGGTGGAGCGACGCGAGCGCGATCGCGAGATACGCGTAGAGGTGGAGCCCGAACCAGGTCTCGTAGGAGAGCCGCCGCCGGGCCGCCCTGACCGAGCTCACTCCGACGAGGACGAACAGCGCGAACCCGGCCACGGACATGAGCACGAACGGGAACGTGCCGAGGATCGTGACGGCCTCGTCGACGAGCGACGCCCCGTCGTTGAGCGCGTACCCGGTCAGCGTCGCGATGCCGTGGGCGGCGATCAGCCACACGGTCGCGAACCCCAGCCAGCGGTGCCACCAGGCCAGGCGGTCCATCCCGAACGCCTCGTCCAGCCACGGGCTCCGGCTCATCAGCACGAGCTGGACGAGCGCCAGCCAGGTGCCGATCAGCGCGGTGAGCTGCCCGATCGCGGTCAGCGTGCCGCCGAGCGTGTGCAGCTGGTCCAGGCCGCCGTGCCGGATCCACATCGCGACGATGAGGACCGCGTTGCCGGCCAGCAGCGCGGTGATGTCGGACGACCGGACGCCCCAGACGCGAGGCAGCGGGAGCGAGCGCGGGCGAGCGGCGGGAACCGAGGCCATGGCCGGCATGCTCGACCGCCCGGATGAGACCGCGGTGAGAACGACGAACAGGTCCGGGCGAGCTCAGTCGCCGGCGCCTGCGCAGTCGAACAGGCCGGTCTGCTGGCCGCCGATCGACACGGGTGCGCACGACTCCATCACCCACTCGGTCCGCTCCCGCGCGACTTCGCCGCCGCCGAAGCCACCGAAGCCGCCTGGGGCACCGAAGCCGGCCGGACCCGCGTCCGGGCCGCCCACCGGACCACTGCCCCGGCCGCCGGCGCCCCCGACGTCATCCGGTCCGTCCGCGGGCCGCTGGCCTCCCTGGCCGAAGCGCCCCAAGCCACCGCCGAGGTTCACCCCGGGGCCGCCGCCGATCCCCCACAACAGGACGAACCGCAGCGATCCATCGCGCACGTGTCCCTGGAGCTCCTCGAGCGTGGGGGCCGCATCGGAGCCGCTGAAGCCTCCCATCGCCATGACGGGCACGCCCGTCTGGAGCTGGATCGGGGCAGCCTCGCCGGCGGAGGTGGCGGCGACGAGCCACGTCGCGTCACCGCGATTCGCGACGAGATAGTCGATGACCTCCGCGCTCGCGGCGCTCCCGTCCGGTCCGCCGAAGCCGCCGAACCCTCCACCCAGCCGACCCGCGAACCGGCCGTCAACCGGTCCCGGTGCCGGGTCCCCACCGGCGATCGCGCGCGACATCGTGGCACCGGCGTACAGGACCGGACCGAGGAGCACGGCTGCCACTCCGACGACGAGCGCCGCTCGGGGGAGCATCGTGGGTCCGCGCCCGATCGCGAGCGCCACAGCGAGGACGACGGCCGCCGCGACGGTGATCACGAGCGCCCACATCCCCGCTTCGGGGAAGAAGTCAGGCGTTCGGGCCAGCAGGATCCATGCCCACGCGGCCGTGAGGACGAG
>DASSRG010000001.1:0-3582 GCA_035701885.1 Candidatus Limnocylindrales bacterium | reverse complement strand
ACCCGCAACCCGCTCGTCGCGCCGGACATCGTCGGCGTGAGCGGCGGCGCGGCGGTCGCGGCGATCGCCGTCATCGTCTTCGGCTGGCCCGGGTTCCTCCTCGGACCCGCGGCCTGTCTCGGCGGCCTCGTCGCGGGCGCGGCCCTCGCCTGGCTCGCCTCGGGTGGCGGCGCCACCGGCCGGACCCTCGTGCTCGTCGGGATCGGCGTCGCGGCGGTCGCCGAGGCGCTGGTCGGGTATCTCGTGACGCGCGGCGACCTGCTCGAGGTCCAGCAGGCGACGATCTGGCTCGTCGGCAGCCTGTACGCCGCCTCGTGGGCGGACGCCGCGCTCCTCGGTGCCGCCCTGGCCATCGCCGTCCCCGTGATGGTGCTGCTGGGCCGCCCGATGCTCGCGATGGAGCTGGGCGACGAGACCGCGGCCGGGCTGGGCGTCCGGACCGATGTCACCCGCCGCGCCCTGCTCGTGCTCGCGGTCGTGCTGGCCTCGATCGCGGTCGCGACGACCGGACCGATCGCCTTCGTCGCGTTCCTCGCCCCGAACATCGGGCGGCGCCTCGCGCGGACGTCGGGCGCCGGCACGATCGTCGCGGCGTGCACCGTCGGCGCGCTCCTCGTGCTCGCCGCGGATATCGTCGCCCGTCGGATCGTCGCGCCCACGGAGCTGCCGGTGGGCATCGTGACGATCCTCCTCGGCGCGCCGTACTTCCTGTACCTGCTCGCCCGGTCGGATCGGGTGGGGGTGGCCGCATGACGGCGACGGTCCCGCGGGACGCCGGTCTGCGCGCCGACGCCGTGACACTCGGCTACCGTGACGAGGCGGTCGTCCGCGGCCTCTCGCTCGACGTGCCCGACGGTCGCATCACCGCCCTCATCGGCCCCAACGCGTGCGGCAAGTCGACCCTGCTGCGCGGGATGGCCCGGCTGCTGCGGCCGCGGGGCGGGGCGATCTACCTCGACGGCCGCGCGATCCACGAACGCCCGACGCGCGAGGTCGCGACGAGGCTCGGGCTCCTCCCGCAGGCGCCCGTCGTGCCGGACGGCCTCACGGTCGAGGACCTCGTCGCGCGGGGCCGGTACCCGCACCAGTCCTGGCTCCGCCAGTGGTCCACGGACGACGAGCGTGCCGTGGAGCGCGCGCTGACGCTGACGGGCACGACCGCGATCCGCGACCGCCGGCTGGACGAGCTCTCGGGCGGCCAGCGGCAGCGAGCGTGGATCGCGCTCGCGCTCGCGCAGGAGACGCCGCTGCTCCTGCTCGACGAGCCGACGACCTACCTCGACCTCGCCCACCAGGTCGAGGTCCTGGACCTCCTCCACCGACTCAACCGCGAGGAAGGCCGGACGATCGTCCTCGTCATCCACGACCTCAACCTGGCCGCCCGCTACGCCGACCACCTGGTGGCGATGGCGGCGGGGGAGGTCTGCGCGGCCGGCGAGCCCGCCGAGGTCCTGACCGAGGCGCTCATGCGCGACGTGTTCGGCCTCGAGAGCCGCGTCATCACCGACCCGACGTGCGGCGCCCCGCTCGTCCTGCCGATCGCCCGCACGGCGCCGGCACCAACCGGCATCCAGCCCGTCACCGATCACCCGGAGGCTCGACCCAGTTCATGAACCGCCGATCCATCGCCCTGCTCGTCGCGTCCGCGTCGCTCGTCGTCGCCGCCTGTGGCGGCTCGTCCGCAAGCCCCGCCGCGACCTCCAGCGCCGAATCGCCGGCGCCCGCTTCGACCGAGCCGACCGCGCCCGCATCGCCCTCCGCCGAGGCGTCGGCCTCGGCCGCGACGACCTCGTATCCCCTCACGGTCGAGCACAAGTACGGCTCGACGACCATCGACGAAGCCCCGACGCGCATCGTCACCGTCGGCCTCCTCGAGCAGGATGCCCTGCTCGCGCTCGGCATCACGCCCGTCGGCACGACCGAGTGGTTCGGCGGCCATCCCGGCGCCGTGTGGCCATGGTCGACCGACCTGGTGACCGGCGAGCCGCCCACCGTCGTGGGTGACGCGACGGCGGTCTCGTTCGAGAAGATCGCGGCGCTCGACCCGGACCTCATCCTGGGGCTCTACTCCGGGCTGACGAAGGAGCAGTACGACCAGCTCGCGGGGATCGCGCCCACGGTTGCGCAGCCCGAGGCGTACGTCGACTACGGCATCCCGTGGCAGGAGCTCACGCGGACGGTCGGGTCGATCGTCGGCAAGCCCGGCGAGGCGGACGCGCTCGTCGCGGGCGTCGAGGCGAAGTTCGAGGCGGCGAAGGTTGCCAACCCGGCGTTCGCCGGCGCCACGAGCGTGGTCGCCACGCCGTACGAGGGCATCTGGGTCTACGGGCCCGAGGACGTGCGCGGCCGGCTGCTCCAGGCGCTCGGGTTCGAGCTCCCGGACGGTCTCGCCGAGGTGACCGGCGCCGCGTTCGGCGGCAACCTGAGCACGGAGCGAGCGGACATGCTCGATGTCGACGCGATCATCTGGCTGGACGCCAAGGACGCCGAAGGCGAGCTGGGCGGGCCGCTCTACGCCTCGCTCCCGGTCCACACGGAGGGCCGCGAGGTGCACCTGTCCTCGTTCGACGACCCGCTCGGTGGCGCCACCTCGTTCGTGACCGTGCAGAGCCTGCCGTACCTGCTCGACAAGCTCGTGCCCAAGCTCGCCGCCGCGATCGACGGCGACCCTGCGACGGCGGTGCCGTGACCCTCGACGCGTCGTTCGCGCGGCTGCGGGCGCTGACGCCATATGTCCAAGGACGGGTCAGGGCGGCCGGCGTCCCGGTAGCCTCGTCGCTCGACGTCAACCAGCTGGAGGCACTGCTCGACGGTGTCGGTTCGGCGCGGAGGACGGACGACGAGCGCGTCCGGGTCGCGCTCGCGCTCCACGGCTCGGTGTTCTACCGGGTGATGCCGGCGCTGGGCGTGTTCCTTGCGGACCGGCGTGTCCCGTGCCTGGATCCTCCGTGCACCGAGGTCTCGTGGGTCGGAGGCGATACGCCGGGCGTGCTCTCGGTCTGCGGGCACGTTGTCACGGCCGATGCCGACGCCGACGATCACGTGCGGCTCCACGACGCCCTCGTGGCTGCCGTCGAGCCGGTCGTCGCCGCATTCGCCCGCCGCGGACCGATCCGCGAGCGCGTCCTGTGGCTCAGCGCATCGGACACCATCGCGGGCGGGCTGCTGTGGCTGGGTGAGCTCCTCGGAGAGGAGGCACGCGCCGCAGCCGCCGCGACGTCGCTCCTCAGGCGGCCCGGCTCGCCGTTCGCCTCGCCGCGCGCGGACGTCCGGACTTACGAGCGGGACACCGCATCACGAACCGTTCACGTACGGGCGACATGCTGCCTGTCCTGGCGACTCGAGGGCGGCGGCCTGTGCTCGACCTGCCCGCTGGTCGACGAGGCCAATCGCCAGCGGCTCGTGCTCGCCGGCCTGGAGGTCTGAGTCGGCCACGACCAGGCGGTGGCTCGTGACGGCGCGCATACTCCGGCGGCCATCGCCGGGATCCGAGGTCTGCGTCCATGCTCAGCGAGTTCCCCGTGTTCCCGATCCTCCTGTCGCTCGACCTCGACGCCAGTCGGGCGTTCTACCACGACGTGC